>DAOOWN010000011.1:0-5871 GCA_035371305.1 Bacteroidales bacterium | reverse complement strand
TATGTTCAAGTCCACGTGTTGAAGTAACAGCTACCGTTGGTGCTTCTACGCCTATTACAATTTCGAATGATGTAACGATTTGCAACGGTGCCATCACCTCCATTCAGGTTACATCGGGAGCATCTTCATACGATGAATTTACATGGATTCCTGAAACCAATTTGTTTACCGATGCTGCTTGTACAACGCCATATGTAGCCGGAGCTTCTGCTTCTCAAGTTTATATGAAGACAAATGTTGCCGGAACATATAATTATGTTTGTGCTGCATATAATACTTCAACTTTATGCGGTGCAACCGATACCATTCATATCACCGTTCTTCCGGCCAGTGTAACACTCGCTGCAAGTCCATCTTCAATTTGTGTTTCGGGAACAGCTACATTGAATGTAACTCCTACTACCGGTTTTGGTACAGCAACGTTCCAGTTTGCCGAATCGTCAGATGGTACTACGTTTAGCGATATTTCCGGTGCAAATGGATTTAACTATACAACAGGTGTTTTGAATAGCACCATGTATTACCAATGGACAGCCACGGCAGGGACTGAAACCTGTATTCAACAACAAGTACAAGTAGCAGTAACCAATCCAACTATTACTTCTACAACACCCGCTTCTGTTTGTGGACAAGGAACCGTAACCTTAGGAGCGACAGCTAACAGCGGAAGCACCATTTTGTGGTACGATTCATTGACTGCCATATATCCTTTTGCAACCGGAAATTCATTTACAACTCCGGTATTAACCGCTACAGAAGATTATTTTGTTGAACCGGTAATTGCAAATAATACATTTAATGTTGGTCCGGTTAGTGATATACCTTCAGCTTTAGCTTCATGGGGGAACTATGGAATGTATTTCGCAACTACGAGTGCTGCCGTTATCAATTCGGTTGATATTTATCCTTCCACCGCCGGAACGCTCAATGTAATGCTTGTTAATGATTTAAGTCAAGTTGTAGATGCAAGAACCTTTACTATTGCAAGTGGAGATATTTCAACAACCATTAAAAAGACCTTAAATCTTGATTTTTATGTTCCTGCCAATACAACAGGATGGTCTTTATACTATGATTTAGCCATCAATAGAGGCAGTGGAACGTATGCTTACCCTTATACATCTAATGGATTTAGCATTACAGGAAATACTGTAAACGGAAATAACATTACCGGTGGAACCAGAATGTATTTCTACAATTGGCAAGTAACCTCTTTGTGCTCAGGTACACGCGATCAAGTTGTTGCAACCGTTACAGTGGCACCTGCTGTAGTTGTTAATTCAAGTGCAAACGATATTTGTGCCGGAAGTTCGGTAACGTTAACTGCTAGCAGCTCAAATGCTGATTATACGTATGCATGGAGCACCAATGACAATGGACAAACGATAACCGTTAATCCTACATCACCTACTACCTTTGTTGTAACAGCTTCGGATGCAAATACCGGTTGTATAACGACTGCCGAAACCGATGTTAATGTTTATCCTTTACCAGTTGCAACAGCTACAGTAGATAATGCAACTATTACATGTGGACAATCAGTACAACTGACAGCCGGTGAATTGTATAGCCCCGAAATTTTATTAGAAAACTTTAATGGAGCAACGCATAGTATGACGGCTGTAAATACGTCAACCGGAGGAACCGTAGCTGCTGCTGCATGGACATTACAACCCGATGGATATGTTTATGGTGGAAATACTTACCATAGCCCTGACAATAGCCAATTTATCATGTCGAATAGTGATGCACAAGGTAGTGGTGGAACAACTCATACTGAATTAATCTCCATGCCGTTTAGTTCGGTTGGTGTTGATTCTATAACCATTATGATGGACCATTATTTCCGTTCATATTCGGGAAGCTCTGTTAAAGTAGATATTTACGATGGAACACAGTGGACAACATTACAAACATGGACCACTACACAAGGAAACTTTGATGCTTTTGCCCATGTAACGATTCCTTTAAGTAGTAGTTATTTGAATAATCCTGCCCTACAAATACGTTTTGTTTTCGATGCTACATGGGGTTATTATTGGGCAATTGATAATGCAGGTGTTAATTTATATCGTGCCAATACTTTTACTTGGTCGTCTGTTCCACTTGGATTTAATTCAACCCTATACAATCCAACCGACGCTCCAGTTGTAACAACCCAATACAATGTTGTTGTTACATCTTCTTATAACTGTACAAATTCGGCTTCGGTTACTGTTACAGTAAATAATCCGGCTGCTCCAACCGTTACGGTAAATAATTTATGCGGTCAATCAGAACTCACCGCCTCTAATTATACCGGCACATTAGTATGGAGTACAGGTGCTAATACAGAAACCATTACAGTTACCAATAACAATCCTGTAACAGTTACATATAACTATGGCGCTTGTACAAGCGATGCAGCTGTTGTTACACCTGCTCCGATAGAAATACCGGCAACTCCTACAGTTAATCCGGTTAATGCTTGCTTTGGCGAAACGGTAGGTGCATTTATGGCTACTTCAAACTATACTGATTTTGTTTGGTATGCTGATGCTGCTCTTACTATTCCATTAGGCAATGGTGCAACATTCCAAAGTCAGGAAACAAACGTTGGTACTTATACCTATTATGTTGTTGCAATGAATGGAACCTGTGCAAGCGATGCTGCTGTAGCTACATTAACTATTAATGCCTTACCATCTGTTACTATTACACAAAACGTTGATACGTTGTATTCGTCTGTAAACAATGGAAATCAATGGTATAATAGTCAAGGTGCTATTGCCGGTGCAACCGATTCTACCTATACCGTTACTGAAGAAGACGATTATTATGTTGTAGTTACAGATGCTAATGGTTGCTCGGCTATGTCCAATAGCATTCATGTTATTCCAACTGCCATTGCTCAAAATCAATTTGCATCAATGATTTCTGTAAGTCCTAATCCGGCACACGGATATACCGTTGTTAACTTAGGCTCAGTAAATAATGCAAAAATTGAAATTGTATCTGCAGACGGAAAAGTTGTTTACAATACAACCATAAAAACGAATATCGAAACCATTTCGCTTAATGGATTTGCTACCGGCTTATATACTGTAAAAGTAACGACAGACGGTAAAACCATTCAAAAGAAATTGGTGGTAGAATAAAATCAAACCTCTTTGTTCAAAGAAAGCTGTCAAATTTTGGCAGCTTTTTTTGTTTTAATGAAAATCGCTACCTTTGATAAAATAATATAAAATGAAAGCTCTGATTATAGGTGGCTTAGGATTTATTGGTCACCATATTGCTTTAAAACTTAAACACGAAGGGCACGAAGTATATGTTGTGGATGCTATAATCAATTATTTACCGACAAATTTTAAAACCTGGAATTATTATATTAAATACAGGCAACGTGAACTCGAAAATGCCGAAGTTCACATTATTATTGAAGACATTAAAAACAGTACATTAAATAAAACCATCCATTCTGTAAGTCCCGATTGGGTTATAAACCTTGCCTCGATGCCGGTAGCGTTGTTGGCCGATTTAAATCCTGTACATGCTAAAAACGACATTTTTGACTCTAATTTCAGACTTTTAGAAGTTTTAAAGACATCCATTTCTTCATTAAAGCGATATGTTTATTTTAGTTCTTCAATGGTTTACGGACATTTTTTGAGAGATTCTAACGGAAAGATTATTCCTGCAAACGAAGAGCAAAAATGTATGCCTATTGATACCTATGGAGCATTTAAAGCTGCGAACGAACTTTTGATTCAACAATACGGATATCGATATAACTTGCCTTATACTATAATAAGACCATCGGCTGTATATGGTCCAACTGACTGTAATTTACGTGTAACGGAATTGTTTTTGAAAAAAGCATTTAATAATGAAACCATCGAATTGGACAACGGTGGACAACATGAGCTTGATTTTACTTATATAGATGATTTAACGCAGGGAGTTTTCCTTGCTTTAACAAACGAAAATGCAATAAATGAAGTGTTTAATATTACTTATGGCAACGGGAATAAAATAAGTAAATTAGCAGAAATTGTTAAAAAATATTTTCCTGACGTTAAAATAAGAAACAACGAGTGTAAACCCTATCGGCCAAACCGTGGAGCGTTGAATATTACTAAAGCTCAGCGATTACTCGGTTACTCTCCAAAGTATGATTTGGAGCAAGGCATTGAGCAATATATTCAATTTATGAAAAAACATATTAGCGCCATATAATCATGAAATTACCCATCTCATTTTATGGTTTAGACCGTTTTTATGCGGAATACCGCAATAGTATTTTACAAATAACCGATATGTCTTTTGAAAATGGGTATTTCTTAGATTCACCGGAAGTAAATGCTTTTGAACAGGCCTTAGCCCGATATGTGGGGAGAAAATTTGCCGTTACCGTTTCGAGCTGTACCGATGCACTGTTTTTGTCGTTAAAAGCACTTAATATTCGTCCTAATGACGAAGTGTTGGTCCCCGCATTTTCTTTTATTGCTTCGCTTAGTCCCATCATTCATTGTGGTGCAACGCCCGTATTTCTTGATGTAAATAAAAACGACTTAACCTTAAAAACGGATGAAATTGAAAAAAAAATAACAAACAAAACAAAAGCCATCGTTGTGGTTCAGTTATTTGGCGGTGTTAATCGTTTTGAACCACTGGAAACCATCTCAAAAAAATACGCTATTCCGATTATCGAAGACGCAGCTCAGGCATTGGGTGCTTCTTTTGGAAATCGCAAAGCCGGAACACTGGGAATGGCAAGTTGCATTAGTTTCGACCCATCTAAAATAATACATGCATTTGGTACAGGAGGCGCTGTATTGACGGACGATGAGTTGTTTTATCAACAAATAAAACGCCTTCATTATCATGGTAAGGTAAATAAAGATTTTTTAGAAGCCGGTTTTAATAGCCGCATCTCTTCATCGCAGGCTGCGTTGCTAAATTGGCAATTGAATCAGTTGGACGAATGGTTGAAAATACGTGAAAAAAAAGTGGAGTTATACAAATCTCATTTATCCGATGTAAAACCGATTTCTTTTTTCGAAACCCATGTGAATGTTAAAAACACGTTCCATAAAATGGCCATTATTACCGAAAAAAGGGATGAGCTAAAAGCATTTTTAAGTCAAAAAGGAATTCAAACCAATATTCATTACGAAAAACTTTTGTACGAGTACGGCTTAATGCAAAAGCATCCATTTAAAGCCGAATCAATAAACGATGCAAATTTTATTAAAGACCATGAACTTACTCTACCCCTTTATCCGCAATTAACAGACGAAGAAATTATCTACATTTGCAATGCCATAAAATCTTTTTATCAATGATAATAGCAGGAGCGTCAAATTTAGGTCTTGAAACCTTGGCAATATTATTACAGAATGGATTCACGGATGATGTAATTTTTTTTGATTCAAATCCCCAAAAAGAGGGAATGCTTTTCAATCGTTATAAAGTATGTACGCATGAAGTTGAGATAACGGCATACATCGAAAAGAATCCTGAATTTGTTGTGGCTATTGGACATCCGCGTTTACGTGAGCGTATGTACAAAAAAATGCAAGCTTGGGGTGGCAAACCGGTAAATGTCATTTCTAAAAATGCTCATTTGTTCTCCTTTTTAGAGCCTTTTAAAGGGTGTATTATAGAACCGGGTGCCGGTTTATCGCATAGTATAACAATGGGTGAGGGTTGTGCTATACATATTAATTGTACTATTGGTCATGCCGTTAAACTTGGCAAGTTTGTAAACATCGGACCCGGTGCTAATGTAGTTGGTCCCTGTACAATTGATGATTATGCGTATATTGGTGTTGGTGCCATTGTTCTTCCGGGCGTGCATATTGGAAAAAATGCAATTATTTCGGCAGG
>DAOOWN010000010.1:0-40944 GCA_035371305.1 Bacteroidales bacterium | reverse complement strand
CTAAATATGATGTAATCCCTCTACATTTTGGCATGTCATTGGGGTTTAATTACATGGATTTTACTATTCACAATTCTTCGGCTTTTTGGGTTTTAGATTCAATATATTCTGTAGAAAATATACCTCAAGTTGGCCTTAATATCAACATTGTATCGAATTACAATATTCCTTATTCTAATTTTTCGCTTCGCTTTTTGCCCGGGTTAAATTTAGGTCAACGAAACTTAGAATATTGGGTAAAAAAAGACACGACGTACTATTCACATACGATGAAAATTGAGTCAACCTTTCTTGATTTTCCTATTTTGTTAGAATACAAGGGGGCGAGAATTAATAACTTTAGACCTTACTTAATAGCCGGTGGAAGTTTTAAAATTGACTTAGCTTCTCAAAAACGAATTCGCGATGACGAGCGTCCTAAGATACGTTTAAGCCGACTGAGTTACTATTATGAACTTGGATTTGGTACAGATTTTTTTCTTGAATATTTTAAATTTGCTATGGAATTAAAATATGTAGTTGGTATTAACAATGTACTTGTTAGAGACAATACTCAATATACTCAGGCCATTGAACGCATGAATAGCAAAATGCTAATGCTTTCGTTTACATTTGAAGGGAGTGATATTCGAATATTTAAGTTTGGTAAAAGAAAAGGATAATAAAATTGATTCAAAAAGTTACCATTATTGTATCACCACCGGAGGCTAACTCTGAACAGAAAATACGTGCTTATTTATCAACGTATTTAAAAGTTAATCCAAAACGAATTGCTTATTATCAGTTAGTTAAGCGCTCAATAGACGCCAGACATGCGAATATAAAAATTCAGCTAACATATGTTGTTTTTCTTGATAAGTATGAACCTGAAAAGCACGAACCGGCTTTTTTACCTAAAACCATTAATAAAAAAAAGCAGGTTATTGTTGTAGGAACAGGTCCTGCCGGGTTGTTTGCTGCGCTCAGATTACTTATGTTAGGTATAAAACCTATAGTAATAGAACAAGGTAAAAAAGTGAGAGAGAGAAAAATCGATATTGCTCAGATGTATCGAAAAAATGAAGTTAATGAACAATCGAATTATTGTTTTGGAGAGGGTGGGGCTGGTACATTTTCAGATGGGAAACTCTATACTCGTTCTTCAAAGCGGGGGAATATTGAATGGTTTTTAAAAGTATTGGTTCAAGCTGGTGCAAATGAAAATATATTGGTGGAAGCACATCCTCATATTGGAAGCGATAAACTACCAACTATTATTCAAACTATTAGAAGTTGGATTTTAGATGCCGGAGGTGAAATCTATTTTTCTTCTAAGCTTACCAATCTTTTGTTAGAGGATAATGTTTGCAAAGGTGTTGAAATTAATAATAAAGAGAAACTTTTTGCAGATGCGGTCATTTTGGCTACCGGACATTCTTCTGCTTTTATTTATGAAATGTTGAATAACTGTGGTGTAATACTTCAACCCAAAGGTTTTGCTTTAGGGGTAAGAATTGAACAACCGCAAAAAACGGTTAATTTAATTCAATATCATGGCGAAAAATATATAAAGTACTTGCCGGCAGCTGAATATAAGTTGGTAGAGCAAGTTAATGATAGGGGTGTTTATTCATTTTGTATGTGTCCCGGTGGCATGGTTGTCCCTGCTTCAACTCAAAAAGGATATACTGTGGTGAATGGCATGTCTGCATCGCATAGAGCATCCACTTATGCTAACAGCGGTTTTGTGGTAGAAATTCGACCCGAAGATATCAGCAAGCATCCAACTGCATTTGATTTATTGAAGTTTCAGCAACAAATAGAAAATTCTGCTTATAACGCAGTTGGCGATGGATTAAAGGCTCCTGCCCAGCGAGTTGTTGACTTTTTAAATGGAAAAACTTCCTCATCATTACCTAAATCATCGTATATTCCCGGTATCGTTTCGTCTTCAATGCATGAGTGGTTGCCTTTGTTTGTTTCGGAACGGCTAAAAGGAGCTTTTAGTAAAATGCAAACTAAGATGAAAAATTTTATTGATGAAAGTATAATGATAGGTGTTGAAAGCAGAACCAGTTCTCCTGTTAGAATTCCAAGAAATGATGAAACAATGTAGCAAATAGAAATTAAAAATCTTTACCCATGTGGAGAAGGAGCCGGATATGCTGGTGGTATAACATCTTCAGCTTTTGACGGTATTGCTGTAGCCGATATATTAGCAAAAAGATTTACAGAAAGTTAGTCATTTTAATATCAAAAAAAAAGAGGCTGTCTTAAAAAGGCAGCCTCTTATGTTTTATAGTAATTATAAAGCTGTTTATTTTTTCTTGTTTGCAGCTTTCTTGGTTGTCGTTTTTTTAACAGCAACTTTTTTGCTTGCAGCTTTCTTTTCGGGGAAGCGAACAGCAGCTTGTGCAGCAGCTAAACGAGCAATAGGAACGCGGAATGGTGAGCAACTAACATAGCTTAAGCCGAGCATATGGCAGAATTCTATTGAGCTGGGTTCGCCACCATGTTCACCGCAAATACCTAATTTAATATCTTTGCGTGTAGAGCGTCCTTTTTCGCATGCAATTTTCATTAATTCGCCAACGCTGTCACGATCAATTTGCTGGAATGGGTCAACAGGTAAAATTTTCTTTTCAAGATATTCTGGCAAGAAGCTTCCGATATCATCGCGTGAAAAACCAAATGTCATTTGAGTAAGGTCATTTGTTCCAAATGAGAAAAATTGAGCATATTCAGCAATTTTGTCGGCAGTTAAAGCAGCTCTTGGTATTTCAATCATAGTACCGGTTAAGTGCGGGATTTCTTTCATTTTAAACTTAGCCAATACTTCGTTATATACTTTCTGAATGAGTTCGTATTGATGACGCAATTCAGTATATACAGAAGTAACCGGAATCATGATTTCGGGGAAAGGTTTCTTTTTTTCTTTAATTAATTCTGCTGATGCTTCAAAGATAGCTCTAACTTGCATTTCGGTGATTTCGGGGTAAGTAATTCCTAAACGGACTCCTCTATGCCCCATCATGGGGTTATTTTCGTGGAGTGCATCTGCACGTTTATTGAATTCTTCGGCTGAAATTTTTAGGCTTTTAGCAAGTTTCTCGCGTTCTTCTTTGATTTGAGGTACAAACTCATGTAGTGGAGGGTCAAGTGTACGGAAGGTAACGGGTAAGCCGTTCATTGCTTCCAATGTATCTTTAATGTCTTTTTTAACATAGGGGAAAAGTTCGTCTAAAGCAGCACGGCGTTCTTTTTCGTTTTTAGAAACAATCATTTTGCGAAGTAAGAACAGAGGTTTGTCGCTGCCAACGCCATAGAACATGTGTTCTGTACGGAATAATCCAATACCTTCAGCACCAAATGCACGAGCTTTAGCAGCATCTTCGGGTGTGTCGGCGTTGGTTCTGATTTTTAGTTTGCGAACATCGTCGCATATTTTCATGAATTTTACAAAATCTTTGTTTTCTTCGGCTGCTTTAATCATGGGCAATTCACCTAAATAAACAATACCTTTTGAGCCATTTAAGGTAATCCAATCGCCTTCTTTTAATTTGGTTCCATTAGAGCAAACAAACGATTTTTTGTTTACATCAATAGTAATATTGCTGGCTCCTACAATGCAGCATTTGCCCCATCCGCGAGCTACCAATGCAGCATGGCTTGTCATACCGCCTCTTCCGGTTAAAATAGCTTGTGCAGCACGCATTCCATCAATGTCTTCAGGGTTTGTTTCTTCGCGAACCAATATTACTTTTTTGCCTTTTTTAGCCCATTCAACAGCATCAATAGAATTAAAAACAATTTGACCGGTAGCACCGCCGGGTCCTGCGGGTAATCCGCTGCCAATTTGGGTTGCTGTTTTTTCTTTTTTCGGGTCGATAATGGGGTGTAAAAGTTCGTCTAATTGTGCAGGTGAAACTCTTAATACAGCTTCTTCTTTAGTAATGATTTTTTCGTTGAGCATGTCAAGTGCCATTTTTACAGCAGCAGGCCCATTGCGTTTACCAACGCGGCATTGCAACATATAGAGTTTTTCTTCTTGAATGGTAAATTCAATATCGAGCATGTCGCGGTAATGTTTTTCTAATTTCTTTTGAATGGCATCGAGTTGCTTATAAGCTTTGGGCATAGCTGTTTCTAATGAAGGCAAATGTTTATTATGAACATTTTTGCCAACTTCGTTGATGGGGTTTGGAGTACGAATACCTGCTACAACGTCTTCGCCTTGAGCATTGGCTAACCATTCGCCGTAGAAATATTTTTCGCCGGTTGCCGGGTTTCTGGTAAAAGCAACACCGGTAGCAGATGTTTCGCCCATATTTCCGAATACCATAGACTGTACATTAACAGCAGTGCCCCACCAATCAGGTATTCCTTCAATTTTACGGTATGAAATTGCTCGTTTGCCGTTCCAACTTTGAAATACAGCAGCTATTGCACCCCATAACTGATCTTTTGCGTCTTCAGGAAAAGGTTTTCCTAAAACTTCTTTAACTTTCTTTTTATAAATAACGATTAACTCTTTTAAGTCTTCAGCAGAAAGTTCTGTTTCATGCTTTACGCCTTTTTTGTGCATGAGTTTTTCCATTTCTTTTTCGAGTTGTTGACGAACACCCATGCCTTCAGCAGGCTCTATTCCGGCTGCTTTTTCCATTACAACATCGGCGTACATTTGTATGAGGCGGCGTTGCGAATCGTAAACAAAACGAGGATTTTTTGTTTTTTTAATCAGGCCTTCGCGGGTTATGTCATTTAAACCAACATTAAGAACTGTATCCATCATTCCAGGCATAGAAGCACGTGCACCGGAGCGAACCGAAACTAATAACGGGTTATTTTTATCACCAAACTTCATACCCATTATTTTTTCAACTTTAGCAAGTGCTTGTTCAACTTGTTTTGTTAATTCTTTAGGGTATTTTTTGTTGTTTTCGTAATAATAGGTGCAGACTTCGGTTGTAATGGTAAAACCTGCAGGAACAGGTAAACCAATGCTATCCATTTCGGCCAAATTGGCTCCTTTGCCACCAAGTAAATTTTTCATGTCGGCTTTGCCTTCAGCTTCGCCATTACCAAAGAAATAAACGTATTTCTTTTCTTTTTCTGTGTTCTTTTTTGTTGCCATGTATTTAAAAATTTTGATGAAACATCTTTTTTGCGAAATTAGCTATAATTTACAATTTATATGCAATTTTTATCTAAATTTTTTTCTGGTTTTTTAGCATTTTACATGTTGATGTATGTTTAAAAATACTAACTTTGTGCATATTAAATGAAAAAAGAATGCTGACAAAAAAAGCTCAATATGCTTTATATGCCTTAAGATATCTTGCTTTTAAGAAAGATAAGGGACCCGTTTTAATTAAAGAAATTGTTGAGGCAGAATTTTTACCGCAAAAATTTATTGAAGCTATTTTGGTCGATTTAAAGAATGCCGGTTTTGTCAATAGTAAGAAAGGGAAAAATGGCGGATATTATTTAATTAAAGAACCTAAAGATATTAATTTTGCTGATATTATTAGAATATTTGATGGAGCCATTGCTTTATTGCCTTGTGCTACATACAAATATTACGAAAAATGCACTAAATGCAATAATGACGATGATTGTGGGTTAAGAAATGTAGTAAAAGAGATTCGCGATAAGACGGTTGCCATAATGAAAGAATTAACGTTACAAGATGTAATTGACAGGGACAGTACGGGTCGTTATGTAAAATGATGTTTCGCTTTTTTATTTTTATATTATTTTTAATAATTTATTCTTTTGCTTTTTCTCAAAAAGTAGGATTGGTATTAAGTGGTGGTGGTGCTAAAGGATTGGCTCATATTGGGGTTATTAAAGCATTGGAAGAAAATGGAATACCCATCGATTATATAACCGGCACCTCTATGGGGGCTATTGTTGGTTCGTTATATGCTGCCGGTTATTCGCCGCAAGAAATGGAGAAAATAGTTACTGACCCTGAATTTCAAAATTGGGCTTGGGGTAAAATTCCCGATGATTATATATTTTATTTTAAACGAAAAGAAGAGGATGCTTCGTGGATTGATTTGAAATTTAAATACGATTCTATTATTTCGCCCAGCCTACCCACTAACATTGTTCCGCCTCATTCTATGGATTTGGCATTTATGCAATTGCTAGCTGCTGCTTCTGCTAAAGCCGAATATAATTTTGATAGCTTATTTGTTCCATTTCGTTGCGTAGCAAGCGATGTTTATGCAAATGAGCCAATTGTGTTCAAAGAAGGGGATTTAGGCTCTTCGGTTCGGGCTTCGATGACTTTTCCATTTTATTTTAAGCCTATTTCCATAAAAGGACGATTATTGTTCGATGGAGGTATATATAATAATTTTCCCATCGATGTGATGCAAAAAGATTTTAAACCCGACTTTATTATAGGAAGCTGTGTGGCATCTAATTCAGCTCCTCCATCTGACGATAATATTTTACTGCAGATAGAAAACATGATTGTGTCCAATTCAAATTATAGAGTTCCCGATTCGAATGGTGTTTTGATAGAACCGGATGTAAAAATGATAAAACTAATGGACTTTCATTTAGCATCCGATTTGATAAAAATAGGTTATGGAGCAGCAATGGCAAAAATGATGGATATTAAGAAATTGATTAGTATTAGAGTAGATTCTGTTCAAATAAATATTAAAAGAACTCAATTCAATAAAGAAAAGAAACCGCTTAATTTCAAAAATATTTATGTTTCAGGATTAACGTATAATCAAAGTTTATATTTGCTTAAAAATTTTATTGACAATAAAGATACGCTCACGTTCAATAAATTTAAAAAAGAATATTATAAGTTAGTTTCTGACGACCAAATAGAAAGTATTTTTCCGAGAGCAAAGTATAACGATAATACCGGCTTTTATAATTTGTTTTTAAATGTAAAACGCGAAAAACCTTTTGGAGCTAGAATTGGTGGGCTTATTTCGTCGGATAATCTGAATGAAGGTTTTTTAGGTGCTGAATATAAATACTTGACAAAAGTAGCATTGTCGTTGTATGGTAATATTTATTTTGGGAAATTTTATAGTAGTGTTTATGGGCGTTTGCGATTAGATAATTTGACAAAATCATCGTTTTATTTGCAATCGTTTATTAGTATGAACCGATACGATTATTACAGAGGTAGTAGTTTTATTTTTTACGAAGATAACAGACCATTATATATATTGCAAAGTGAACGACTCATTGGCGCTGAAATGGCTTTTCCAATAAGAAACCAAGCAAAATTTAATAGTGGAGTTGCTTTTAATGATTTTTCGTATCAATATTATCAAATTAATAGTTTTAGTTTGAAAGATACTACTGATAATTCGACTTTTTACGGATTTACACCTTTTATGGCCTATGAAAGAAATACCTTAAACAATAAAAATTTTGCAACGAATGGACATTTTTTTAAAGCAGAAATTCGTTACTATTTAGGAACAGAATCTTATACGCCCGGCTCTACCGCAATTATTAAAGAATCGTCGAAACATCAGCACCAATGGTATTACGTATCCCTTAAATCAAAAGATTATTTTTATTTTACAAGGCATTTTAATATTGGTTTATGTTCGAATGTTGTTTTATCTAATCAACCTCTTTTTAGCAATTATACTGCAACATTATTAATGAGTTCGGCATATAACCCTACGTTTCATGCTTCAACAATATATATTGAACAATATAGAAACCCGTCTTTTGCCGGCGCTGGGTTGGAATTTATTTATAATCTGACTCAAAATGTGCATTGGCGGGTTGAATCGTACCATTTTTTAGCATTTAATCCAATTGTGAAAACTGATAATGGTTTTAAAGAAAATATAAATAAAGTAGGAAAATACGCTCAAAATTATAGCAGTTCATTGGTCTTTACCAGTCCTATAGCGAATATTTCGCTTAGCGTTAATTATTATCCTTGGCATACACAAGGATGGTTTGGGCAGTTTAATATAGGTTTTTTGATTTATAATAGAAGCTTTCATCCATAATTTGTTGATTTTTTTAAAGATTTTATATCTTTACACAAAAAAATAGTATGGCAAAATTCTTTTTACCTTTAATTCTTTTAACATTAATTGCATGGGTTATTGTTGGTGTTCAGCAAGAATATGGTGATATATCTTTTTATGACGAAAGAAGCTCCGATTCTATTACTGTTCAGCCAAATTATTCAGATTCGCTTAGCTTAGAAAAATATTATAATTATCAGTTAAATATTGCCGGAAATCTGCATTTTCTTTTACCTACAGCTATGATTTCAACAACTGAATTGACAAATGAAAGCGATGCTTATATGCAATTTTATCGCGATGATCCAAAGCTGAATTTTATTGTTTATAAAGATAATTTTTCATCGGATGTTGATGCTTATAATTATTCCTTGGATAAATATATTAGTGCAACAATCAACGGTAGCAAAGAAAAATCGACATATTTTAACATGGAGGATTCAGTAAACGTTAATCTTACTACCGGTCAAAAAGCGACTCTTGTATCCTATACGCGAACCAAAACTTATGATGATGGCACAGAAAACATTCGACATATTACATTTTTGGCTACTTCGGATGAGGACAATTTGTATATGCTTTATTTTTATTGTGATACTGCCGATTATAAACAGAATTTAAAAGATATTCATAACGTTTTTACTTCGACTTCAATCGTAAGATACTAATATGGTGCTGAATTATATTTGGATTGGCCTAATTGTGGTTGGTTTTCTGTTTGCTTTTATTTCATCATTGATTACAGGCAATGCAACAGTTTTTCCTTCGATGATGAATGCTGCTTTTGAAATGGCTAAAACAGGTTTCGAACTTTCGCTTGGTCTTACCGGTGTGATGACATTGTGGTTAGGTATAATGAAGGTAGCCGAAAAATCGGGAATGGTTCAGGTATTGGTGAAGTTGGTTCGTCCTTTGTTTTCAAGGCTTTTTCCTGAAATACCTGCTAAGCATCCTGTTCATGGTTCAATAATGATGAATGTTGCAGCCAATATGCTTGGACTGGATAATGCAGCAACTCCATTAGGATTAAAAGCTATGAACGAGCTACAGGAGCTTAATCCTCACAAAGAAAAGGCATCCAATTCTCAAATTATGTTTATGGTTTTGAATGCTTCCGGCTTAACTATTATTCCCATTAGTATTATGGTTTATCGTACTCAAATGGGAGCTGCTAATCCTGCCGATATTTTTATTCCTATACTGATTGCCACTTTTGTAGCAACGTTAACGGGTATAATTTCTGTTAGTATTGTGCAAAAAATAAATTTGCTACAACGTACTATTTTGCTTTATTTGGGAGGATTTTCATTCATTGTTGCTTTGCTTATTTGGTATTTTACTTCTTTGCCTGTTGAAAAATTACAATCTATTTCTACCATAGCTTCTAATTTTATTATTTTGCTTGTATTGGTAAGTTTTGTTTTTGTTGGATTTATCAAGAAGATAAATGTTTATGACACTTTTATCGAAGGAGCAAAAGATGGCTTTCAGGTTGCTGTTAAAATTATACCTTTTTTGATAGCGATTTTAGTAGCCATTGGAATTTTTCGCGAATCGGGAGCTCTGCCTATGTTGGTGGAGGGGGTGCGTAAATTGGTTCTGTTGATGGGATTTAATGCCGATTTTGTAGATGCAATACCTACTGCGTTGATGAAGCCATTAAGTGGAAGCGGAGCAAGAGGAATGATGATAGATACCATGAAAACATTTGGTGTAGATTCGTTTGCAGGTCGTTTGTCATGTGTTTTTCAAGGAGCAACCGATACAACATTTTATATTATTGCTGTTTATTTTGGTTCGGTGGGCATAAAAAATACGCGTCATGCCATTAGTTGTGCTTTAATTGCTGATTTAGCCGGTATAATTGCTGCTATTTTTGTGTCGTATTTATTTTTTAGGTAGATTTATATACGTGCTTCAATGCTCGTGCTGGTATTTGTTTAAGAATTTTGCTAATCCTCCTTCTGAAGTTTCGCGGTAAATTTTGGGCAGGTCGTGCCCGGTTCTTTTCATTGTTTCTACAACGGTATCGAAGGTTATTCTATGTCTTCCGTCACCCAAAATAGCAAAAGCATTGTTGTCAAGTGCACGTGCAGCAGCAAAAGCATTACGTTCAATGCAAGGTATTTGAACCAGTCCGGCAATGGGGTCGCACGTTAAGCCTAAATGGTGCTCCAATCCCATTTCAGCACTGGTTTCTATTTGAAAAATGGAGCCCCCAAAAAGCTGGGTTGTGGCAGCCGATGCCATAGCACAAGCTGTACCGACTTCGCCTTGGCAACCAACCTCTGCACCGGAAATACTGGCATTTTTCTTAACCACAAGTCCTATGATACCTGCTGTTGCTAAAGCTCGAATTATTTTAACATCTGAAAAACCGTGTTCTGTTTTTAAATAATATAAAACCGATGGCACTACACCACTACTGCCACAAGTAGGAGCTGTAACTACTTTGCCTCTGCAGGCGTTTTCTTCTGAAACGGCAAGAGCATATGAATAGAGTAAAGATCTTTTGCGCAGCGAATTTGTATATCCGTTAGCTTTAATGTGAAAATTTGCTGCTTTGCGAGGGAGTTTTAAAACACCGGGAATGACTCCTTCGTTTTCAAGTCCTCTTGAAATAGCTTCTTGCATTACATTCCAGACTTCAGCTAAATAGTCCCAAATTTCTTTGCTTTCAAAATGATTGACCATTTCCCAAATTTGAATACCGTTTTCGTAACAGTAATGTAAAATAGCTTGGAAATTTTTAAACGGGTAGATGTGCTGTATGCTTTCTTTATTATCATCTTCACCGATGATACTTCCTCCACCTATGCTATATGCTTTCCATTGAACAATCGATTCGTTTTTTTCATTGAATGCTTCAAATTGCATAGCATTGGGATGCTTTTTCAGAAAAGTTTCGGGTTGCCAACTAATTTCAATTTTTTTCCCTTTTTCTTCAAAAACATTCTGAATGGCAATATCGGTAAGGTGTCCTTTTCCGGTAGCAGCAAGGCTTCCGTATAGTGTTACTTTATAATATTGTTGATTTGGATATTTTGCCAGAAATTGTTCCGCTGCTTTTCTGGGGCCCATAGTATGGCTGCTCGAAGGGCCATGACCAATTTTATAAATTGTTTTAATGCTTTCCATACTAAATGTTTTGAACAAAGCTAAGTTGAATTTTATAAAACACCAAAAAATTAAAAGAATGAATAATTTATTTTTCTATGTTTTAAAAGGTCTCTTTTTAATCATGCCTCCTTTAGCATCTTTAACGCTATGCATAATAATAAATGCATCCTTGTCAATTTTGTCAATTTCTGCTTGTAATTTTGAAAATTCTAATCGGGTGAGCAGTGTATAAACTATATCTGTATTTTTAAGTTGTTGTCCACGCTTAGCATAGCCTTTTTTCCCGGAGTAGAGTGTGCATCCCCGTCCGAGTTTTTCGATAATAGCTAGACGTATTTCTTCAGTTTTATCTGAAATAATGCTAATTCCAACATATTCTTCTACTCCTGATACTACATAGTCGACAGTTTTAGAAGCAGCAAAGTAGGTTAAAATTGCATACATAGCTGTTTCTATCGAAAAAACATATGCAGCTACGCTAAAAATTATAATATTAAAAATAAGAATTACGTCGCCAATGGTCATTGTAGTTTTTCTGCTTATAAAAACTGCTAGTACCTCAGTTCCATCTATAACCGAACCACCGCGAACTGCCATGCCTATTCCTAGCCCAAGGA
Source organism: Bacteroidales bacterium (assembly GCA_035371305.1). Lineage (GTDB taxonomy): Bacteria > Bacteroidota > Bacteroidia > Bacteroidales > GWA2-32-17 > Ch61. Next base: position 29,195 of record DAOOWN010000010.1, on the reverse strand, counting down.
AGAATCCTCCAAAAATAGCAATTAACAACTTATCATCGGTTATTGAATGAAAAGGGATAATATATATGGCTAATGCTAATAAAATAATAGCAGTGATGCTTTTTAAAGCAAATTGTTTGCTTATGGCTGAAAATGCCAATAGCATAAATGGTATATTAATTAAAACAATTAGTAATGACAATGAAAAACCTGTAAGTTCTGAAGTAATTAGCGAAATACCTGTAACACCACCATCTAAGAAAGAATTAGGAAGCAAAAATCCTCTAAGTCCAAAGCTTGCTGACAATACTCCTATTAAAATAAGAAAACTATCGCGAATAAAATATTTAAAATCTATTTTTTTGTTTTGTATTGCTCTATAAAACTGTCTCGAATTTGTTTTCTTTTTTTTATACTGATGTCTAACTGTTTCGACAATTATATATTGAAAAATAGGGTTCATAGCTATCGTATTTCTTTAATTATCTTACCTTGGCTTAACACTCCAATAGTATTAAGCCCGGTAAGATTCATGGTAATAGATTCAACTAAGGGTTCAGTTACGAGACTATCTGATTTCCATTCGATTAAAAAATTAGCACCGGATCCACTCTGATCGCTATGTGGAATATAGAAATCAATAGATTCCAAGGGACTTAGTTCTTTTGTTGTTCCATTGAGGAAATCATAAACCAATTTTCCTTTAGTGTCAAAGTATTGTACTTTTTGTAGTCTTATTTTATAGTTAAAATCGGTATTGTGTACAGCAACAAAAGCACTCATATCGAATTTTTGTGAGTCGATATACTGAGGCATATTTGAATATACAGGCATATACAAAACCTGACCCCTAACCAACCTAACGCTATTGTCCTGTAGCTCATATGTTTCAGGTTTAAAGTTAGATTTATTGCTGATTGAAAATGGTTGTTTGTCTTGGTTATTACTGCATGACAAACAAACAAAGGCTAAAAAAAACAATACAAAGTATCTCATCGCTGATCTTTTTTTCAAATATACTACTTTTTTAATTGATTATTAATGATTTTTTCCCATTTTTCTGCCATAATTAGTTCGTTTCCTAGCTGAATACCATAATTTGAATGGTAAAATTCTAGAATTACTTCAGGTTTTTCTTTGTTTTTTGGACTTGCAACTAATCCAACAAAATCTGTAATTAACTCAACAGTCTTTTTATTATCTGTTTTTCTTGTTACATGATTTATTTTTAATTTAGATAAAATGCTAAGATTTATTGCATATTAAGTGTTATTTCGTGTGTTTATAAAAAATATAAAGCTGTTTTTTCTGTCAATACCAATTATGAGATTGTTATATAATTCATAATCAGATATATTACCTTGGTATTCTTTTGCAAATGTTTTAAGTAATAATATTTTTTTATTTTTTTTTTGAATAGATTTAAATAATATTGAAAAGCAATAATTAATACAATGCTAATTAATATTGCTATAGACGTTGCAATTGATACAGTATCCATATCATTTTTATTTTTTAAGTTGATAAAAAATTACTTGATTAATTGAAATAAAGAAGATAAGAAAGAGATGAGTAGTTTTTACCAAAAATAATTGAAAGGATATATTATATCAATATTCTGAAAAGGAATTATAACATTTTTATTTGAGTTTATAAGGACGAAAAAAGTGTTTTTAATAAATGATTCGGGTTTGAATATTCTAAAAACATAGTGTTCTATGTTAGTTCTAACAAGCTGTGTAGGGGCAATAATAATCTCGTGAACTTTTTCTGAAAAAAGTGTTTTGCTTAAACTGTTTGTTGAATCTTTAAAATATGGATTTTGTATAGTTTCTTTAGAAAACTCAATTTGAGTGGTGTATGTATATGAATTGCAGTTAATTAAAGAATAAAAAACAAGTGCAAAAAAGAATGAAATAAATATTTTATTCTTAAAATTCATGCAACAAAAATACTTTAAAAATAAAAGATATTAAATGATTTAAATTTATTTAACCTTTGATTTCAGCAAAAAGTTCTACTTTTTTACAATTTTAAACTCTGTTCTTCTATTTAATGCTCTACCGGTTTCTGTATCGTTAGAAGCAACAGGTTTTGTTTCTCCAAATCCTTTTGTTGCAACAATCCTTTTTGGGTCTAATCCATTTAAAATTAAATAATCGGCAACTGCTCTTGCTCTTTTTTCGGAAAGGGTTAAATTGCTATTATCATCGCCAATATTATCGGTGTGCCCATGAATCTCTATAGTTACATTCGGATTTTCGTTTAAGAATTCCAGAAAATTATCGAGAACAACTAAACTGGATTTTTCGAATATAGCAGAATTGCTTGCAAAATATATATTGTTAATTTTTACCAATGTGCCTTCTTCAATAGGTTTTACTTCAAAATTTACTTCTACCGGTTTATCTTTTTTTAGTTCTTCGGCTTTAATATAATTGGAGGTAAAAGCATAATCTTTTTTCTTTACCATTAACAAAAAATCGTCATTGGGTTTTTCAACCGGTATTACGACGGCATATTTTCCTGTAAGTTTATCAACCATTGCTTCGCTTGTCCTTTGTTCGGTAACATTTTTAATCACAACTTTGGCATCTTCAAGTGGATTGCCTTCATTGTCTTTTACCTGACCTTTATAAAATACTACTTCCGCAGGGCGAGCTTCGTCGTACAAATCGAACGAATAGATATCGTATCCTTTAGAATCAGATAGCTTATTGGATGAGAAATAGGCTTTTTTCCCGTTGGTACTCACAATAAAACCAATTTCGTCGTTTTCTGTATTAATGGGATAACCAATGTTTTTAGGTTCTGACCATTTCCCATCCGGAAGCATTTTAGAGTAGTAGATGTCATATCCACCCACCCCATAATGCCCATCTGATGAGAAATAGAGTGTTTTTGAATCGCTATGTATGAATGGACTTTTTTCGTTGCCGGTTGTATTAATAATGGGACCAAGATTTTTTGCGGGCAACCAGTTGCCATTTTCATCTTGTTTAGACATCCAAATATCGCTGGTTTGTGTATTTGGGTCGTCAAGCTCAAAACCAATATTTCCGGGTCTAATGCTTGCAAAAAAAAGCATTTTCCCGTCAGATGAAATGGATGGTTGACTTTCCCATGAGCGACGACCATTGATGGATGCACCAAGATTTCGCAGCTGACTCCAAGTTCCGTCTTCATTGTCAGAAACCCAGATGTCGCAGTTTGGACCTTCGCATATAGTTACATATAAGTGGTTGTTGTCAATCGTTATACTCACAGCTCCTTGGTTATTGTTGCTGTTTTGATTAAAAGGCTCGGGCATAGGTTGGTTTAACACGAAAGTATTTTTGTCTTTTTCTTTACTTGCTTTTGTGAAAACATCATACTTTTGAGTAGTTCCTAATTCATTTGTTTTATTAATTCTGTGCGTATAAAACATAAATTCGTCATCGGGGCTGATGAGAGGTAAAAATTCGTCGTCGGGTCCGCAAACCCCTTCTACTTTTTGTGGATTAAAGGGGACGGGATGATTAATGATATCAAAATATTTATCTATATGCTTTTGCATATTTTTAGCTTCGCTAATTTGGGGTGAGTTTTTAGCATTTGCAACAAACTTGTCTAAATAGGGCTTTGCTTTGTCGTATTTTTTGTCTATGTAAAAATAATATGCGGCTTCGAAACAGGCTTTATAGTTGTCTAACGAAGGGCAAGCATCGGCTGCTTTGCAATAGTAGTTAATAGCATTATTTTTATATTGAAGAGCAGTATTGCCGGTTTGGGCTTGATTATAACGTTGAATGTTAACGTCTGCTAATATTATGTAAGCTTTAGCGAAATTAGGATCTTCACGAACAGCTTCGGTTAGCAATTTGTAGGCAAGCTCGGGATTATGTTTGTTATAAGCATCCTGCGATTGTTCAAACAACTTTTTAGCCTTTTTTTCAGGTTCCGGGCATTCTGATTGTTGCGAGAAACCTTGAAAAAAAAGCATTACATATATAAATATAACCCCAACTGTTTTCACGTTATTAAAGTCAAACCTAATTCAACCTATTTCTTTTTGGCTTCTTCAATTAATTTATCTCCTTGTTGTTTAGCTTGATTTCTAATGTTGTTTGCTTCTGTTTGGGCTTGGTTTACTTTATTTAGGGATTCTTGTTGAGCTTTGTTTTCTATATCGGCAGCTTTTTTATCGGTTTCTTTTCTAAGTTTGTCTGCCGATTCTTTTGCTAATTTTTTTGCTATAGGTCCTTTGCCTTCGGCTTCTTTTTCTAGTTGGGCTGCTTTGTCATACCCTTCTTTGCGAACTTGGTCTGCCGTGGTTTTTGCAGTTTGATTGATTTGATTGGCAGCATTTTGAGCTGCATTTACCAATTGTGTTGCTTTGGCATCGGCTTCTTTATATAGTTTGTCGGCTTGCTCTTGTGCTTTTTTAATAGCTTCAGCTTTGGCTTTATCTACTTCTTCATTTATTTTTTGAGTTACGGCTTCTTTTACCGTTTCGACTGTGTTTTGAGCCATATTTTTAAGATTGAGCTTTATATTCGGCTTTGTTAAAGTACCACCTATAAGGCCTTTTATTGGAATAATATCGGGAGTTTTTAAATTTACGCCATTTTGTGATGCCATTCCCATCCATTGTCCAATAATTTCGTTTGCCTGATTACCCAATGCCTGTTTAGGAACATTCATTAGCATTTCGTAGTTTAGCGTTTGGTCAATATTTTGGCTTCCACTAAATTCAATGGGTATAGAGCCCATTTTTGTTTTTACTGGTTCAATGGTAATATTTCCTTTTTCGATTTTAAAAGCAACGTTTAGGTTGTCCAATGCTATTTTTTCATATTGATTGTTCTTCAAAAATGCAGCAATTTTTTTCCCTAATTCAGTGTTTTCTACTACAATAGATTTTGTCGAAAGTTGACCTTGAGCATCTACGGTGTTTAAAACGGGATCCAACGTTTTGCTCATGTTTATTTGTAAATCTATACCCATCGAAACTTTTCCGTTACATTTTTCGGCTATCGGAACCATATTTTTAACCATTGAAAAAGCATCGGATGTTTTTTTAATGTCAATCTCTTTAAGGTTCATTTTCATTTTTACTTCGGGAAGAATATTGGTGTAGGAATATTGAGCAGACATATCAATAGAACCATCCAATGTATTAAATCTAAGGCTTTGCAGGTCAAGTATTCCTTCTTTCATGATGATTTTTCCGGATGTATTGGCTAATTCTAAATTATCGTACAGCAGTTGTTTAATATTTGCTTGAAAAGCGAAGTCGATATTTTTAGGTATCGAGGGAGCTTCCATTGCTGCAGTATCGGTGGTGGCAGGTGTTGTGTTTGTAGAACTTTCGTCGGAGCTTAAAAATTGATTGATGTTTAATACAGTAGAGTTAAGCGTAAATGATCCTTTTAAAAGTTGATCCTTAAATAGGTATGCCATAAAGTTTTCAACTTTGCCTTTTAGATTTAAATCGCTTTTGCCAAGTTGTAATTGCAAGTTTTTTAAATCGAAATACGTTGGCGATACTTCTGTTTGCATATCCGGAATAGCAACTATATATGGCAAATCGTTCGCTTTGTATTCAAAATTTTGAAGTTTTAAGTAACCAACTGCTTTAATTTCTTCATATTTTTCTGCTTCTACTTGAGCCATAGTGGTCTCGTACACAACATCCATGTCGGCAATCCCTTTCATATTAACGCCTTGCATGGGGTAGAATGATTGAACTTGTGCTAAATCGAGTTTCCCTTTTAGTATTCCTTTTAAATTAGCATTAGAAATGGGTGTAGATACATATACGGCAGCATCAAAGGGATTGTTTGCCATATTCATGTGGAATTTCTTTAAATCTATAATAGTATGGTCGGGATCTCCATCTTTATTATCAACAACTAAATTTATAATAATATCGTTAACAGCGGCGGGTAGGCTTGGATATTTAAAGCTTCCATTATCAACATGGAGGTTAAGATTAAATCCGGGCATACTTTTGTCGTTGTAAATGCCTTTTACTTTTCCGTCGAATTTAACATTTCCGGTAGTTTTTATATCGTTAAAACCATTTAAGTAAATAGCCGGAACTAAAGATAGTAATGTTTTGAAATCGGTTTTTTCGGCTGCATAAGTAAGGTCTATATCAATATCATCTTTTGGCATGGCAATTTTACCATCTACTAAAATCTTGAACTCATTGACAGACAATTCATTTTTACTAAAAGTAAAAGTGAAATTTACGAGGTCAGCATCTATATCTGAATTTATTTTTACCAGTGCTTTTTTTAAATATTCAATTCCATCGAAGGAAAACGAGGCAGAATCGATACTTGTTTCTGTTTTTAAAGTTGTGTGTTCATCAGTTAAATCGCCTTTTAATAAGAAGTTAAGGTTTTGTGCATAAAATTTCATGTTCATTGATTCGTCATTATACTTAATGATGGCTTCGTTTAATTCGAGCTTTTTTAATGCCATTGCAAAATGCGATGCCGTAGTATCGGTTGTTTGAGTGGTATCGGTCGTTTCTTTTGCTATATCCCAGTTTGCTTTGCCGTTCTTTAAAACAAGCAGATTTACAATGGGCTTATCTAATTTTATGCTTTTTATTTTAATTTGATCACCAAAAACGCTCATTATGTCAAGCGAGGCAGTAAATTCAGGCAAGAATGCTAACGTATCTCCTTCAAAATCATTCACTCCCACAACTGACAATTGGTCTAATTCCACATAAAGATTCGGAAATGTTTTAAAAATTCCAATGCTGTAATCTTTAAAATCAACTTTTGCATTGAGGTTGTTGTTGATTTCGTCTTTTACAAATTGTAAAATTTTATCTTTAAAGATAAATGGTAAAACAATTAGCAAGATAAGTAAAACCAGGAAACTGATACCACTGATTTTTAAAATTTTCTTTATCATAAAAATTTTATTTTAAACGTCAATTTTTGCATTTTTTGCATGCTTTTCAATAAACTCCCTGCGTAAGGGAACATCATCGCCCATTAGCATGGAGAAAATTCGATCGGCTTCGGCAGCACTTTCAATCGTAACTTGTTTTAGGGTGCGTTTTGCCGGGTTCATGGTTGTTTCCCACAATTGTTCTGCGTTCATTTCACCAAGACCTTTGTAGCGTTGTATATGGACTGTGTTTTCTTTTCCTTTTCCAAGTTCAAATACTATTTTAGCTCGTTCTTCTTCGGTCCAGCAATATTGTTCTTCTTTTCCTTTTTTTATTAAATATAGTGGGGGAGTGGCCAAATACAAATAACCACGTTCAATCAGTTCTTTCATATAGCGGAAGAAAAGTGTCATAATGAGTGTGGCAATATGGCTTCCGTCCACATCGGCATCGGTCATAATAATGATTTTATGATAACGGAGTTTGTCGAGGTTAAGGGCTCGGTTGTCTTCTTCGGTTCCAATCTGAACTCCCAAAGCGGTTATGATGTTTTTTATTTCTTCGCTTTCGTATATTTTATGGAGCATGGCTTTTTCAACATTCAATATCTTTCCTCGAAGGGGTAATATAGCTTGAAAGTTTCTATCGCGGCCTTGTTTTGCCGTTCCGCCTGCAGAGTCACCTTCAACCAAATAAAGCTCGCATTTAGCAGGATCTTTTTCGCTACAATCGGCTAATTTACCGGGGAGTCCGCTACCGCTTAATGCACCTTTTCGTTGAACTAATTCGCGTGCCTTACGTGCAGCATGTCGGGCAGTTGCTGCTAATATTACTTTATTAACGATGGATTTGGCATCCTTGGGATTTTCTTCCAAGTAAATGCTTAACATTTCGCTTACTGCCTGATCTACAGCACCCATTACTTCAGAATTGCCTAATTTCGTTTTTGTTTGGCCTTCGAATTGAGGTTCGGCAACTTTAACAGAAAAAACGGCTGTTAAACCTTCGCGGAAGTCATCGCCACTAATTTCGAATTTTAATTTATCGAGCATGCCATTTTTTTCGGCATAGGTTTTTAGAGTACGTGTTAAACCTCTTCTATATCCGGCTAAGTGTGTGCCGCCTTCGTGAGTATTAATGTTGTTTACATAGCTGTGAACATTTTCGTTGAATGATGAGTTGTATTGTAAAGCTATTTCTACAGGGATACCTTGTTTTTCTGTTTCGAGATAAATAATATTTTCAATAATCGGTTGACGGTTTTCGTCTAATAACCGAACAAATTCTTTTAAGCCTTCTTCGCTGTAATAGGTTTCGGAAATGGAATTTCCGTTTTCGTCTTTTTCTCTATGATCGGTTAGGCTTAAACGTATTCCTTTATTCAGAAATGCCAACTCGCGAAGACGTGAGGCTAATGTGTCGAAATTAAAAACGGTAGTTTGGGTAAAGATGGTTTCGTCAGGAAGAAAGCTAATAATAGTTCCTGTTTTATTTGTTTCGCCAACGATGGTTAAATCCTTAATGGTTTTTCCATATGCAAATTCCATCTCATATATTTTACCGTCTCTGTGTATGGTTGCTTTTAAATGTTTAGATAATGCATTTACGCAGCTAACACCAACTCCATGTAATCCGCCTGAAACTTTATACGAATCTTTATTGAATTTGCCACCTGCATGAAGTATGGTTAGAACAACTTCAAGAGCCGATTTTTGTTCTTTTTCGTGCATATCTACCGGAATCCCACGTCCATCGTCGGTAATGGTTATATAACCGTTGGGAAATATTTCTACATCAATATTTTTGCAAAAGCCTGCTAATGCTTCGTCAATAGAATTATCTACTACTTCATATACCAAATGATGCAATCCTCTTACTCCAATGTCGCCAATATACATGGCCGGACGTTTTCTGACTGCTTCTAAGCCTTCTAATACTTGAATACTATCTGCTGAATATTCGTTTAAATTTGCGTTGATGTTGTTTACTTCTTCCATTTTTTTGTGTTTTTTTAAGGAGTGCAAATTTACAAAAATATACTGATTAATGGTATTTTTACCAACAACAAAAAAGGGCATTGTTCATATCTTTTTTATGATAATGCCCTATGCAATTTTATTTTCCTTGATTTTTTTTAATCAGATTTTTTTGAACGATAATTTATAGCTGATTGTAATGAGGTTATGGTCTATGTCAAATAAAAAAACTCAATTTTTATATTGCTTTTTTAGAAACCGATATTGCTTGCTCATATTGGCTTAAAAGTTCGTCAAATACTTCTTTTACCGATACTATATTTTTTGTTTTATATGCGTTTGCTCCGCAGAATGCGAATCCTTTATCCATAATACCTTGTGCGGAGCTGAAGAGCGCTTTTGCAATGCAATAGGGAGCTTCTTTGTAGTTACAGGTTTTTAAGCATTTCCAAGGGCAATTGATTGGCATTTTCTCGCCGCGTTCTACTTTTTCAAGAAATTCATTTTTGATAGCTCTTCCAGGCAATCCAACCGGACTTTGAATAATAGTGATGTCTTCTTTTTCGGCAAATAAATATTGCTTTTTAAAGTTAATATCTGCATCGCATTCGTAAGTGGGCACAAAGCGTGATCCCATTTTTACTGCATCGGCACCAACATTCATGATTTCAGCGATATCTTGACCGGTGTATATACCTCCGGCTGCAATAATGGGAATTGGTGTTTTATATTGTTCTCTAAAAGGTTTGATTACTTCGTAGGTTTCTTTTATGATGTCTTTTAAAAGAAATGTGTTGTTTTGTATATCAGCTTTTTTAAATCCGAGGTGTCCTCCGGCTAACGGTCCTTCTACAGCAATTGCATCGGGAACACGTTGATAATGTTTTGACCAATAATCAAAAATAAGTTGAGCAGCCCTGGCCGACGATACTTTGGGAATAATTTTAGCTCCCGAATTATCAATCATTTCAAACGTTATGCTTTCGGGTAATTTTAAAAATAATCCGGCACCAATAAATATTAAATCTATTTTTTCTTCTATAGAAACCTTGAGCAAATCGTCAAAGTCGCTCACTGCCATCATGATATTAACTCCAATAAGGCCTCTTATTGCAGATTTTTTGGCTTTTCGTATTTCTTTTCTTAGGCCTATTAAATTATATTCTCGAAAGTTTTTTTCGTATCCTGGCTCTGTCATACCAATGCCAACTGCTGAAATAACACCGGCTCCGCCTTGATTCGCTACAGCTGCGGCTAATCCTGATAATGATACTCCAACACCCATACCGCCTTGAATAATAGGTGTTTCTAAGACTTTGTTGCCGATTGATATTGGCTTCATGATTTTTTGATTGTAAAACATAAATGATTAAAATGAAATTTATCAAAGGTACTTTGAATAAATCAAATCAATAGCCTACATTATTCTTCTTTGGTTTATTAGTTATGTTATATGGGCAATAGGGATAAAAAACCTGCTTATTAGTGATGAAATAATTTCCGATTAGGGACGAAAATAAGTCGTTAGGTTTGTTTATTATAGTTATTTATAGAAAAGTTGCTTTCAAAAATTTTTGATAAAGGAATTTCAACGCTTATTTCTCTTAATCTAATGATTTTTTCACCCGATTTTGAATAGATAGAATCGATATAATTTATATTTACCAAATACGATCGTTGAGATTGTTTTATAAATGAAAAAGGCTGAAGTTCCTTTTTTACTTGTGTTAATGTAGTTCGCACTATTTGATGTTTTAATTCGTGGTTCTCTAGCCAATAAACGTCAATGTAATTTCCTGAAGCTTTTATGTATATAAGATGGTTGATAATTATTTTCAATGAATCTTTCTTGTAATTCGAGTTAATCGTTATTTCTTCTTCTGTTTTTTTTGCTTGGTAAGATTTTATTCTTTTTGCAGATTCTACGTGGAGACGCAATAACCGATTTCTGTTGTAAACAATAAGCGATGTAATGGGAATAATAGCAATAAGAAAAAGGTTAATAAAAACATAAAACGATAGTTCTATAACATTTAAATACTTGTAATAAATAATAAAATCGCCGAAATATATATTTACCAATAACCATAAATTCCAGAGAATTTCTTTTTTTATATTCCACTTATGAGGAATAAACAGTTTTGGAAAAAGATTAGGAAGTATTAAAATATTAATGCTGAGTGTAAACAGATTAATGATAAAGAAACCACCAATGATATATACTTTTTGTTCAAACGATAGCGCATTTATGTTGATGGGTTGAAATAAGAGCAAAAATAAAATGATGCCAATACTAAGAAAGAAAATTACCTTTGTATTTTGTTTAAGGTTATTATTAAATCGATAGGGTTTATTTAGAAAACGTAAATATTTCATATGTCAAAATATGTGCGAAGGTACAAATTTATTTAGGAATTACGCTTTTTATAGCAAATTGTTAAAAATTATCGAGGAACGGACGTTTGCGAGCAAGTTTTAAATCTTGAAGAATAGATGATTTAACGTTTATTTGAAAGCTGTAGCTTCTATATGTCCCAAAAGGTATCCACGATAAACGCATTTCCCAACAATGCAAATCGCGATATATATTTAAATTTGTATAAGTAAATTTATGACTTATAAAATCGTATCCGGATGAAAAAGAAATTTTCCATTTCTGAGTAAGGCTAAGATCGCCAGAAAATGATAATGTTTGAATAGTTCGTGGTTCTAATTTTTGGCTTGAAACATTGAAATAGTTACTTTGGCTTAAAGTATAGGTTATTTGCAAGGTCCAGGGTATTTTAAAATCGACATAGTTGTTCATGTAATCATCCGGTAATCCTGCTGCAACGGCTGCTTGTCTGGCAACCTCGGTAGTGATGTTGTTTTTGTTTTTTGTAAAACCGTCTGAATTAATGCTAAAGCTCGATGATATATTGGCTTGAATTAAGTTGGCTAATTTTTTAGTTCGTTGATATTCAAAAGTGTTGATAAATCTTCCTAAGCTATCAAATGAATATAAATTATACGTGGCATTAGCATAGAGATTTAAAATTTTAAAAAGGGTAGTACGTGCTTGTAGCTGAACAGGTTGCCAGTTTAATGAGTCTATAGCTAAATTGTAACTGGTATTGATAGAAAGTTGGTCTAGAAGGGTTATTTTATTTACTTTATTGGCGGTGTCGTTTTTTTCTTTCATTTTCATTTCAAATTGATTGTTGAGTGAAAAGTTGACCATGCCATATTTCCCACTGGGTGGGGTTCCGAAAATTCCATTTTGAAAAATAGAGTAAGTTTCGGTATTACCATACGTATCTTTTTGAGTTGTTTTATAATACAAATTTGTATAATCGGGTCTATATGAGAAGCTTACCGTAGGAGTCATTAAATGCCTAAGTCCCTTAAATCGTTTAGTTGGATTTCTGGGTAAATAAAAACCATAAAGCTGAGTTGAAAAAGGAAGCGAAAAAGCCCAATCACCTGCTCTTGAAAAACCTTGTATGGTATCGGTTTTTAAATATTCAGCAATCGTGTCATTTCCAATTATTTGAGTAGGTATCCATTCTTTGTTAATTTTAGATACGTACCAACGCTCGGTATAGGTTAACGAAGGGTTTAAATTTACATATTTCAATATTTTAAAATTAGCCGAAACCGGAACGCTATGCTTTATACCGTTTCGCATTTGATGAAGAGTATTGTCGGTTAAAAGTTTATCTTCTTTTGTATGGATGCTGTTTTGTAAATTGGAACTGTATGAAATGCCTATCTTTTTAAACAACGTCTTTCTTGACATGCTAAAATATATATCAGGTAATGAGAGGGTTATGGTGCTATCGGAAAAGTTTTGGCTGTGGCGTAGGTTTGCGGATAAATTAAAAGGTGAATTGGGCCATTGTTGCCTATACGAAACGCTGGATTGCATTTCACTTCTAAGGCGGTTTTGATAACTGTACATGTTGAAACGGTTATAGGTTTGCGAACCAATGTTTACATTAGCCGAAAAGTTATGATATGGGTGAGCTTTGCTATCTTGGCTGTGGTTCCATCTCAAGTAATATGCTTTATTGTTTTGATAATTCGGTAAGCCTTTTTCGCTAACAATTATATTACTATATGAAATATTAAAATTTCCATTGTATTTATATCTTTTCTTATAGTTTGACAACAAACTGGCTCCCCATGATCCTTTGGTATATCCTTCGCCAATTATGGATAAATCCATATAATCGTTGATGGCAATATAATATCCGCCATTGCGGAGGAAAAAACCTCGTTGTTCTTCTTCGCCGTATTCGGGAATAAGAATCCCCGATTTATTCCCCTTTTTATTCGGGAAAAATCCAAATGGAATACCTAAGGGAATGGGAATATCTTCAATAACCAAATAAGCCGGACCTGAGACAATTTTATCGTTGGGAATTACTTTTGCTTTGGAAAGTGTTATATAAAAATGGGGATGCTCCAAATTACAGGTTGTGTAATGTGCATTGGTTAGGCAAACATGGTTGTCTTCAAATTTTTTTGTTTTAGAGCCGTGCAGATAACCACCAGATTGTTCGGTTGTTACATCGGTAATAATGCCTTTCTTTGAGTTAAAATTATATCGAAGTGTCTTTGCTTCAAAGTTATCGGAACCGTCTTTAAACTGTGGTTTGTCTATTTCTTTTCCGAGCGAATCGATAGAGCCTTTTGCAAAAGCTTCGTTTTGGCTCATATCTATTTCGATAAAGTGCGATTTTAATTCGATGTCTTGATACTGAATGTTTGATTTATTATAAAGATATGCTTTTTTTAGGTTTAAGTCCATTACCAAAGAGTCTTCTGCAGAATAATTTACAGGGGCTTCCAGTTTGAAATTATTTTTTTTTACCCCAACCTTAATACTATCTTTTTTTGTATCCTCTACAGTTATACTTAGACTATCCTTTACATTTTGAGCGTTAATAACATTTATAAGAACCAGCATGAAAATACCGGTTAAAAAAAAATTAAACTTTCGTATGAATATACTATCTTTGTGCAATGATGGTTTATATTTTTTTGAAGCCTCAAAACTAATCATTTTTTTGATGAGATGGAGCAAATATATAGCAGTTGTTAGTATAATATTACTTTATAATGCTGAAAATCTGTTAATAGCACAAAATAAAGTAATTGGAGTCAAAACGATAGTTATTGATGCCGGACACGGAGGCAAAGACCCCGGAGCAGTCGGAAATAATTTAAAGGAAAAAGATATAACACTTTCTGTAGCTCTAAAATTGGGCGAATTAATTAAAAAACATTTTAACGATGTAAAAGTAGTTTATACAAGAAACACTGACGAATTTGTTGAGCTTTTTAAACGAGCCAAGATTGCTAATAACGCCAAGGCCGATTTGTTTATTTCTATTCATGTAAATAGCAACAAAAAACCGGATCCATCAGGTGCCGAAACCTATGTAATGGGGTTATCCAAATCAAACGGAAATTTAGATGTTGCAATGACCGAGAATGCCGTAATTTTAACAGAAGACAATTATCAAAAACAATACGATGGTTTTGATCCTCATTCGCCCGAAGCTTATATCATTTTTTCTCTGTATCAAAATGCAAATCTTGACTTAGGACTCACTTTTTCCAGTTTAATACAAGGTGAATATAAAAAAAATGGCAGAGAAGACAGGGGAGTAAAACAAGCCGGTTTTTTAGTGCTTTGGAAGACAGCTATGCCAAGTGTATTAACTGAAGTTGGTTTTATTAGTAATTCTGAGGATGCTAAATTTCTATCTAAGGAGAAAAATCAATGGACATTGGCTAAATCACTATTTAATGCTTTTAGTAAGTATAAAGGGCAGCTTGAAGGAAAAAATTACAAATTGCTTTCATCTTCTGATCTGCCAAATATCGAAGAAAAAAACGATTCTACTAATAACATTGTAAAGCCATTGGTAAAAGATTCTATTCAAAAAATTGTTGAAGTTGAAAAACAAAGTTCAGATGAAGTAAAGAAAGATACTCTTTCAAAAAAAGAAATAAGTGAATTTCAAAAGGTTGCTGAAAAAATAGTGGACAATGCCACCAACGATACCATTTATTTTTGGGTTCAAATAAAATCGTCTGACAAAAAAATTCCGTTAAAAGATTTAAAAGTTGAGCCCTTGGTCGAGATGCATTTTGATAATTTATATAAATATTGGTGTGGCCCGTTTAAAAAATACCCTGAAGTGATAGAAAAACAAAGAGAAATAAAAAAAATATATCCAGACGCGTTTCTTGTATCAACTAAAAATGGAAAAAAAATTCCAATAAGTGATGCATTGAAGCAAACAAAAAACTAACTTTACCTGCCGAAAATAAATATGGGAATAAAAATAGCAAAAGAGGTAAAAGTAGGTGTCATCGTTATTATAGCAGTGGCATTCTTTATTTGGGGGTATTCATTCCTTAAAGGGAAAGATTTGTTTGAGAAAACCTATAATTACTATGCCATATACGAGCGAGTTGATGGATTATCGGTATCTTCGCCTGTTTTGGTAAATGGTATTAAAGTGGGTAGCGTTAGTGATATTCGGTTTTTGAGCGATACAAATACAAATATTATTGTAGAACTGAAAATAGATAAAAGTTTCCTCATTCAAGATTCATCGATAGCCGAAATTTTTAGTGCAGATTTAATGGGATCAAGGGCCATTCATTTAATTCAAAGCCATTCAAAAAAATATTACAGACCGAATGATACATTGTTGTCATCAATAGAAGCCGATTTAAAAACACAAGTTAGTGCCCAAGTATTACCTTTAAAAAAGAAAGCAGAAGATTTAATAAAATCAATCGATTCTGTAATGGTTGTCGTTCAAAGTATTTTCGATAAACAAACGCGATACAATTTAGCACGCTCGTTTGAGAGTATTCGGGTAACTGTAGAAAGTTTAGAACGGACTTCCATTTCTTTAGATACATTGGTTCAAAGCGAAAAATATGCTTTAACACGTATTATTGCAAATGTAGAGTCCATCACCGAAAATTTTAGAAACAACAACGAATTGATTACCAATGTAATGAAAAACCTTTCTGCTTTTTCCGATTCATTACAACAAGCCAATGTTAAGCAAACTATTATAAATGCAAATAAGGCTTTGGCAGATGCTACAGAAATATTGGATAAAATAAATAAAGGAGAAGGGTCGCTCGGAATGCTTATTCATAACGAACAACTTTACACAAATTTAGAAAACTCATCCAAGAATTTAGATTTGCTGCTGAGAGACTTACGCGAAAACCCAAAACGCTATGTTCATTTTAGCCTTTTTGATTTGGGCAGAACCGTTATATTAGAAGACAATGAAAAAAATAGAAAAAAATTAAAAAAAGAAGGTAAAAACGAAAATGATACAACTTTTTCGTATCGGATTCAGATAAAGAGTTCAAAAACACCTATCCCAAGTAAATCTAGAGAATTTAAAGGAATAGAAAATATAAATGAAACTTATGCCGAAGGCTGGTACAAATATACCGTAGGCAGGTATTCATCTAAAAAAGAAGCCGAGGAAACACGAATTACTTTACTTGATAAATTTCCTGGTGCTTTTATTATTGCCTTTAAAGGCGAAAATCCTATTATATCTTATAGAAAAGTAATTGACGCTCCAAAAGATACCGTCAAATAAGTGTTTTTGCTAATAAAAACAATAAAAATCTTTCAATATACTTTGAATATTGAAAAACATGATGTATATTTGTTGACAAGTTAATGTTGATAAATTCAAATATGTTAATGCTTCAAAATATTTTTTTGACGAAAATCGGAAAAAAAACGTTTGACACATATGAAAAAAAAACTTTATTTGCAATACAAAAAAAATTTTTTTCTAAACTTTTTTTTTCACAATATTGTACTCTGAAAAATGACCGATAATATAAAAGCTAAATACTTGGAACAGATGAGCAAAAGTCATATTGAAGTTTGGAATAATTGCTTGAAGGTAATTCGTGACAATGTAAAGCCTATCAGTTTTAAAACATGGTTTGAACCCATTGTTCCACTAAAACTAGAAAACAGTATTCTCACTATTCAAGTCCCTAGTTCTTTCTTTTATGAGTATATAGAAGAAAAGTACATCGATTTATTAAGTAAAATTTTACGCAAGGAAATTGGAGAAGAAGCTAAATTAGAGTACAACATTGTAATGGACAATAATTTAGCATCATCGAAGCCATACACAGTAAAATTACCGACCAAAAACAAATCAGAAATCGCAAATCAAAATGTACCTATACCTATTAACGTAGAAGAAAAGAACATTAAAAACCCATTTATTTTACCCGGCATCAAAAAGCTGAATATTGATCCGCAATTAAATCCCGATTATTCATTTGATAATTTTATTGAAGGAGATTGCAACAGATTAGCTCGCTCAGCAGGCTATGCCGTAGCATGTAACCCCGGAGGAACCGCTTTCAATCCATTATTCATATATAGCGCAAATGGTTTAGGAAAATCGCATTTATCGCAAGCAATTGGTATCGAAGTAAAAAAACGCTTTCCCGATAAAATCGTACTTTATGTTCAAGCTCATAAATTCGTTACTCAATTTATGGAAGCCATTCGCAGCAATAATAGCAACGATTTCATTCATTTTTATCAAATGATGGATGTGCTTATTATTGACGATGTACATGATTTTGCCGGAAAAGAAAAAACCCAAGATATTTTCTTCCACATTTTCAATCATTTACATCAATCAAACAAACAGTTAATTTTTACAGCCGATAAACCACCCGTTGAATTACAAGGTTTTGAACAACGATTGTTATCTCGCTTTAAATGGGGATTGGCTGCCGATTTGCAAGTTCCCGATTTTGAAACACGATTATCCATTTTAAAACGCAAAACCTATAATGATGGAATAGAAATGCCCGATGAGGTATTAGAATATATTGCATCGCACATTACTACCAACATTCGAGAAATGGAAGGAGCACTGATTTCCATCTTAGCTCAATCTACATTGAATAAAAAAGATATAACCATAGAATTAGCGAAACAAATTATAGATAAGATAGTTAAGAGTACAAAACGTGAAGTTTCGATTGATTATATCCAAAAAGTTGTATGCGACTATTTTAGTATCCCGGTTGATTCACTTAAATCCAAAACTCGTAAACGCGAAATAGTTCAAGCACGTCAAGTAGCCATGTTTTTTGCTAAGAATTTTACTAAAAACTCTCTTGCCGTTATTGGTTCTATTATAGGAGGAAAAGACCATGCAACTGTTTTACATGCATGTCGAACCGTTCAGAATTTAATGGAAACCGACAAGAAATTTAAACAGTATGTCGAAGAAATTGAAAAGAAACTTAAAATGTAATAATCAGAAAAAAGCAGGGAATACCTGCTTTTTTTTTAATCATAAATTGAGATGATTTTTTTATTGTTGGCGATACTTTCTTCTACTTTTATATTTGTTCTCTTCAAATTATTCCCTCATTTTCAAGTTAATACGTATCAAGCAATTGTATTCAATTATCTGACAGCAGGTATCGCCGGATTTGCTATGAACAATAACTATAAATTATTGAAAGGTATTTTTGATTATAAATGGATTTATTTCGCTCTTTTTATCGGTATATTATTGCTTCTTACATTTTTATTGATAAAATATTCTACTCAAAATATTGGTGTTTCCATTACAACGGTTGCTTGTAAAATGTCGGTAGTGATTCCAGTCGCTTTTTCGATTATTTATGATAACGAGAAAATATATTTGACCAAAGTTGTTGCAATAATATTAGCCGTTTTCTCGATATTTTTATTGGTTAAAAGAGAAAAAAATAAAACCATAACCAAACCCGGTTGGTGGATTTTGTTTTTACCGTTTTTTTTATTTGTTGGACTTGGTGTCAGCGATTCGCTGGTTAAATTAATTCAAAATGAATATATTAAGCCTGAAGATAGTTCGTTTTTTACTTCATCGCTTTTTTCATTTTCATTTATTGCATCATTGTTAGTTGGTCTGTTTCAAAAGGAATTTTTTAAGAAAATATTTAAGCTTCAAAATTTAATAGGAGGAGTACTATTAGGATTGGCTAATTTTGGTTCACTTCTTTATTTATTAAAAGCACTAAATTACAGTGGCTACGATAGCTCAATTGTATTTGGTATCGTCAACTTAGGAATTATTTTATTGTCTGTATTGATTGGATTTTTTGTGTTTAACGAAAAAATGCAAAAAATAAATTGGGCTGGAATTGCATTGGCAGTTGTTTCAATTTTAATGCTTACTTTTTTTAATGGATAGCTATTTAACTATAGAGCATGATTCAATAGGGGTTTTCAAAGATCGTAAAAGTAAATTTATTGCTATTGCTAAGCCTATTCGAAACGAAAATGATGTTAAACATGTTATAAGTGAGATTAAATCAGAGTATTCTGATGCAACTCATCATTGCTATGCCTATCGTTTTATCGATAAAAATCTTCAAATAATTGAACACTGGAGTGATGACGGTGAACCGGCAAATTCGGCCGGTATTCAAATTTATTATGCCATTAAGAAGTTTGACTTACTAAACCTGCTTGTTGTAGTTGTTAGGTATTACGGTGGAGTGAAATTAGGAGTACCCGGATTAATTAATGCTTATAAGTGTTCGACATTAGAAGCACTTGAAAATGCTCATAAAATTGAAAAAAAATTGACAAAGTATTTCAGTATTTCATTTACATACGAACAAATGAGTAAAGTGATGACATGTTTAAAGAGAAATAAAGCAGAAATATCAAAGCAAAACCTCGATGTAGAATGCTATATAGAAGCTGATATACATTTGCCCAAATATGAAATTATTGAAGAAGAGTTAAAGAATATCAACGTTAAAATAAATGAACTTAATTAACAATATTGAGAAACTTTGTTCCATTCACGCACCATCGGGATTTGAGTCGATGCTGATTGAATATTTGATAGGATGGTTTGCAAATTTTATTCCCAATGCTGTTATTGATAAAACAATAAACAATACACTATTAATAATTAAAGGGCAACCAAAGGTTGTTTTTATAGCTCACGCAGATAGCGTTGGTTTTATTTTGCAATATAACAATAAATTGTTAGCACTAGGAAGCCCTGAGGTTTTTGAAAAAACAAAATTAAGGACAATTGATAATTTTGAAGTTGATATTGAGTCAGACCAGGATGAAAACTATTATTTAAAAAGTAATAAAACATTTGAGAGGGGAACAACTTTTACTTTTATACCCCACTTTATTGAATATGAAAATACCATTCAATCCCCTTATCTTGACAATAGAGTTGGAATTGCTTTATTGATGCAACTTGCTTTAGAATCAGAACACTTTTGCATTGTAATAAGCTCTAACGAAGAGTCGTGCGGCGGAAGCATAGAAAAAGCTTCCAGAATTTTGTATGAGAAATATGAAATCTGCAAAAGCGTGATTGTTGATACAACATTTCATACCGAAGGAATTAGAATGGGCGATGGTGTCGTATTATCGTTGAAAGACAAATATCTACCCTCAGAGCGTTGGGTTTCTGTTGTGAAAAATATTTTGCAAAAAAACAATATTCCGTATCAATTAGAAGTTGAAGATGTTGGCTCAAGCGATGGTGCATACATTCACAAAAGCCCATATCCTATTGACTGGTGTTTTTTAGGAATCGCATGCCTGAATAATCATTCCGAGAAAGAAATCGTGAATATTGACGATTTAAATTATTTGTACGATGCTATTAATTATATCAATAAAATAAATATGTTTAATTTATAAAAATTGAAGAATGAAGAACAAAAGTTTAATTTCAATTCACGATTACAGCAAGGAGAATTATTTTAAAATTCTTGAACTGGCTGAAATTTTTCAGAAAAATCCAAAAGAGTACGAAAACCTTTTGAATGGTAAGGTCATAGCAACATTGTTTTTTGAACCTTCGACCCGTACCCGGTTAAGTTTTGAGAGCGCTGTACAACGGATGGGTGGTCGAATAATTGGTTTTTCTGATCCCGGTTCATCCAGTGTCCAAAAAGGCGAATCGCTTAAAGACACTATTCTTACCGTAGCACAGTATTCAGATTTAATTGTAATGCGTCATCCTGTTGAGGGAAGTGCTCGCTGGGCAAGCGAAGTATCGCCAGTTCCTATTGTAAATGCAGGCGATGGCGCTAATCAGCATCCAACTCAATGTCTTCTCGATTTATTTACTATTAAAGAAACGCAACATCGTTTGGAAAACTTAACCCTAACATTTGTTGGCGATTTAAAATACGGTCGTACGGTTCATTCTCTTATACAAGCCATGTCTATTTTTAATCCTACTTTCCACTTAGTATCACCCGAAGCACTTAAATTGCCGAACGAATATAAGTTAATGCTTAAAGAAAAGAATATTCCGTTCTACGAACATACTGACATGATAGGAGTTTTGAAAGATTCAGATATTGTTTATGTTACACGGGTTCAACGTGAACGTTTTTCAGATCCAATCGAATACGAAAAAGTAAAGAATGCTTATGTATTGGAAGCTTCGATGTTGACTGATACTAAACCCAACTTAAAAGTGTTGCATCCTCTACCACGTGTAAACGAAATTAGTATTGATGTTGACGATACCGAAAAAGCATATTATTTTCAGCAGGCATTAAATGGGGTATATACCCGTATGGCCATCATTTCATTAATTCTTGGACTTAAAAATTAATCGACCATGGAACAAAAAAAAGAACTTGTAGTTAGTGCCATTAAAGACGGTACAGTAATCGATCATATTCCGGCAAAAAGCTTATTTAAAGTTATTTCAATACTCGATTTAAATAAAATTGAAACACCTATTACAATTGGGTCAAATTTAGAAAGTAAAAAGTACGGTAAAAAAGGTATTATAAAAATTTCGGATAAATTTCCCAACGATAGCGACTTAAACAAAATAGCACTTTTTGCACCGGAAGCTAAAATAAATATTATTCGTAATTACAGTGTTGTAGAAAAGAAAGTTGTACAAGTTCCTGATTTTATCGAGGGAATTGTTAAGTGTATGAATCCTAAATGTATAACTAACTTTGAGCAAGTAAAAACAAAATTTGATGTGATTGATAAGAAAAATGTTGCTCTTAAATGTAAATATTGCGAAAAAATTACAGATCAGGATCATTTTGAAATGAAATAGCTTTTGTAAATAAAATATTAACGTATCGTCTTGTTTTTATTAATAAGGCGATACGATTTATTGCACTTTTACTTAAAAAAATTATTTCCGGAATCTATTATTTTTCATAAAAAAAGAAAAATAAAGCAACATTTTTCATTTTTTTACGTCTAATTCAAAAATTGTTAATAAATTCGCATAATATTTTCAACTTATCAACTATGGAAATTCCCAGCAAATCAATTTTAGTTCCTGTAGATTTTACAGATAAAGCCGAATTTGCATTTCAACATGCCATAATTATGGCAAAATATGTAAAACGCGAAATTGTTCTTCTCCATATAGTAAAAAAAGATAATGAACGTACTCAAGCAATGGTTAGAGTTGAAGAATGGGCGAAAAATATGGAGCAAAAATACGGACACAAAGCAATGACTATAATTAGAAAAGGCGATATTTTTAAAGGGTTGAAATCAACTGCTATTGAAATAAATGCACTTATTATTATCATGGGCTTACATAACCCTAAAAGAGCTCTTAAAACCATTATTGGTTCAAACATCCCATTTTATTTAGTTCAAGCTCCTCCTCAATCTGAGAAAATAAAAGATATCGTTGTGCCATTTGACTATAATGAAAAGGCTCGAGTTCAGTTAAATTGGGTAGTTTTATTGTCAAAGTACTTTGAATGCAATATCAATATCATTAAGCCTTATATTGAAAGCAATGCTCGCAACGAAAAAATGAAAAAAAATATGTACTTCATCAAAAAAGTACTGGATGAAAAAGAAGTTATATACGGAGTGAGAACTGCAAAACGCGGCGATAAGTTTAACGATGCCATTTATGATTTTGGAAAAGAAATATCGGCCGATTTAATTTTTATAATGTCGTACGACTTTAAAAAGTTTATTTTAAAGGCTTCGAAGTTTGGTCTTAAAATACCGGTTATGTGTATAAATCCGGCTACAAATACCATGTTGTTGCCCGGTAAATACTAATTTTTTAGTCCTTGTAAAAACAACTCCTTATTTATAATTGCCCGTTTGTGGATACCTTCGCCAATTTTGCCTTTTGAATCGTAGGATTCTACGCTAAACGTTATTTTATTTTTAACTATTTCAGTAATTTTTGCTTTGCAGGTAATGTAATCACCTATAGGTGTAGCTTTTACGTGCTTAACACATATTTCTATCCCAACCGAAGTCTCAGTTTCTTCCATATGTTCAAGCAGAAGCTCATTGCAAGTTTGTTCCATATGTGCAACCATGGCAGGCGTACTAAAAACGTCAACCAGTCCCGAACCATAAGACATGGCACTATGCTTTGCTTCGGATTTTATTTTTTTTTCTAAATGTAAATCAATCATTAAACTTGGTTTCATATCAAACGTCTTTTTAAAAAGGATTATCATAAATTACAACTCCCGGTTTTTCAGGGTGGTCTGCAGCTAAGTAATTTTGTTTGAATTTTCGAAGCAAGAAAATGGTATATATATCATAACCGGAAAAAAACATCCAAAATGAAGTTAAAAAAAGAAAACGATAAGAATCGAATAAATAGCAAAGAAAAATGGATAACATTACTGAAAAAGACGAAAAAAGAATAATTCGCTTGTAAAATTTTAAATGAATAGGAAATTTACTGTGAACGTAAGGCATAAAAGAAGAAATAGAAAATCCGATGAGTTGTTGTTTTATTTTTACATTTGCCAACATAATAAGCAAGATGCTTTTTGTTACTTCCTGAAATACAATACCGGCTAAAAAAAGCGGGAGAGTTAGTTCTAATTCAAAAAAAGTTAGTTTAAAGCCGTTGGTTAAGAAGTCGAATGAGCCTTTTATAAAGTATAAAGCACAAGAATTAATAATGAGCCAACAAATAGCAATAAAAAAACAAAACATCATTCCTGTTTCAGATTTGAAAACGATATCTTTTTTAAAAAAATAATTATTTTCCGGTTTTTCTTTTTCTTCTATCATGGAATATGAAGTAAGTTCATTTTTTTTTTTTTCAAATATACATGACAATTTTTAATTTACATAAAGCTTTTATTCTTTGTTGATCCAAAAAATCTTTTCAAAATTACTGTTAAAGAATAATTAATAACGAGCAACTCTTAGTTTTTGTTTTAGCAAATAAACATCAGAAAAGCTACAAGTAAAATTTATTGAAAATGTTTGGATAGAAAAAAAAATAACATTATCTTTGCAGTTCAAAAAAAACAGATAATTAAAAGGTTGTATGAAAAAGGATATTCACCCAAAAAATTACAGACTGGTAGTATTTAAGGATATGTCAAACGAACATATTTTTATTACCAAATCTACTGCAGCTAGCAAAGAAACTATCGACATTGACGGAGTTACTTACCCTCTAATTAAAGTCGAAATTTCAAACACATCACACCCGTTTTATACCGGTAAGGTTAAACTGGTTGATACCGCAGGTCGCGTTGACCGTTTCCGCAATCGCTATCAAAAACATTACGATAATAAGAAGTAATTCAGATATAAAAGCATATAAAAAGAAAAGCGGAGCTAAAAAGTTCCGCTTTTTTTATTAACAAGCAACCGTGTATATCTTGTCTTAAATTATCATAAATAGCCAAACAAAAAAAATCTACATTCGTAAAAAACATTGTTTTTAAAACGATACAATTATGGCAAAGAAAAAGATTTTTATTTTGGACACGAATGTTATTTTACATGATTTTCGCTGTATTTATAAATTCGAAGAGAATGATTTGGTAATTCCGATTGTTGTTCTGGAAGAATTGGATAAAATGAAAAAAGGAGCTGACTTAATTAGCTATAATGCGAGAGAGTTTACACGCGAATTAGATCACCTTGCCGGTAAACGACAATTTAAGGATGGAATTCCGCTTGGTAAAGGTTTGGGTAAATTATATGTAGAAACGGGCAAGGAATACTCAAAAAAACTTGCAGAGTCGTTTCCTGAAAAAACTCCCGATCATAGAATATTGGCCATTGCCGATTATGTAGCAACTGCTAACCCTAAAGTTCCTACAATTTTGGTTAGTAAAGACATTAATTTAAGGATGAAGGCAAAATCGTTGGGTTTAGATGCTGAAGATTATGAATCGGACAAAGTTCAAAATCTTGATCAGGTAAATGATGTTATTCCTACATTAGAAGGATTTTCGGGCGAAATAATTCAACGCTTATACGACGATCCGATGGGGGTTTCGGTAGATGAATTTAAACTTCCCAGTCCGGCTATAGCTCATCAATATTACATATTAAAAAACACAAAACTCAGTGTATTATCGCATTATGACCCCTATACAAAAATGTTTCAGCGTGTAGAAAAACGCAAAGCCTTTGGTATTGAACCACGTAATGCTGAACAAACCTTTGCTTTAGACGGTCTTTTTAGAGAAACGGTTCAGCTAATGGCATTAACAGGCAGAGCAGGAACAGGAAAGACCCTCTTAGCTTTGGCTGCCGCTTTGCATCAACGTAAAAAATTTAACCAAATTTTAGTAGCACGTCCCATTGTTCCGCTTTCTAATAGAGATTTGGGATTTTTGCCCGGCGATATTAAAGAAAAAATCGGCCCGTATATGCAGCCTTTATTTGATAACTTGAATGTGATAAAATATAAATTCAAATCTGATTCAAGTGAAGTAAAAACGATTGATGAAATGTTAAAAAATGAAACATTGGTTATTGAACCATTAGCCTATATTCGCGGTCGTAGTTTATCAAATGTATTTTTTATTGTTGATGAAGCACAAAACCTTACTCCTCATGAAGTGAAAACGATTATAACCCGTGCAGGCGAGGGAAGTAAGATCGTTTTCACCGGTGATATTGAGCAAATAGATTCCCCTTATTTGGATAGCAAATCAAATGGTTTGACTTATTTAACTGATAGAATGAAAGGACAAGATTTATTTGCACATGTAAACTTAATTAAGGGCGAACGTAGTTATTTGGCCGAATTAGCAAGTTCAATTTTGTAAAGCATGAATATACAGATAGTAGCTTTAATTATTTTTCTTATAACCTATACGGGTATCATTTTTACCCGTTTACCATGGTTGAATATTGACAGACCTTCTGCTGCATTTTTCGGTGCCGTAGCGATGATGCTTTTTGGTGTAATGACTTTTGATGAAGCGATTTATGCCATCGATTTCAATACATTGGGCTTACTTTTAGGAATGATGATAATAATAGCCTCGCTTCAGGCAGATGGATTATTTAATTATTTAACCGAAAAATCGATCAATTTTGCTAAGAACCAGCGAAGACTATTATCCTATATTGTTTTTTTTACCGGTATTTCATCTGCATTTCTTGTTAACGATGCAGTAGTTTTGATGTTTACTCCGATTGTTATTTTAATAACCAGGGCTTCAAAATTAAATCCCATACCTTATTTAATAGCAGAAATATTGGCTTCGAATATTGGTTCTGCAATGACCATTACCGGGAACCCACAGAATATGCTAATAGGATTGAACAGCGGAATAAGCTATGGTGCTTTTATGCTGTATTTATTACCTATCTCGTTGGTAGGTTTATGGATGACTATTTTATTTATTCGTTGGTATTATAAAGATGAATTTAAAGAAGTTAAAACAATTCATCAACCTGAAGAGAAACTCACATTCAGGTTTGATTCATTACGATTCTCAGTGCCGGTATTCTTAGGCGTAATCATTGCTTTTTTCTTCGGAAAGCTTTTAAATTTGTCAATATCGCTAATTGCTCTTTCCGGTGCTTCTGCGGTTATGATTTTTGGTCACATAAAACCCAGACGAATTATTGATAAAGTAGATTGGGTTTTAATTTTGTTTTTTGCTTCGCTTTTTATCGTTGTAAGAGGAATAGAAAAAGTAGGATTGCTCGATTATTTATTAAATCATACTAACCCGGAAAGCTCTATGAGCGGAGTAGTAAGCATACATGTATTAAGCCTTTTGGGTTCACAAGTTGTAAGTAATGTGCCATTTACCATTTTAATGCTTCCTTTTCTTAAAATAGCTGTGTCGCAATCATTATGGTTGGCATTGGCTTCTGCCTCGACGTTGGCAGGTAATGCTACCATTATTGGAGCCATTGCAAATTTAATAGTGATAGAATCAGCACGAAAGTATGGTATTCGCATTAAGTTTTGGGATTTTTTAAAACCGGCTTTACCATTAACAATCATAACCATAATTTGGTCGATTTTGGTTTTTGGCGTTGAAATGTGGATGGGTTGGTTACAATAATTCTTGCTTGATAACTGCAAAAACTCCGGCTTTTTTCAGAATATCGAATGGATGTATCTCTGGGTGTGATGGTATATAAACAAGATTTGGATAAGCTTTCCCGTTATATAGTTTTATATGTGTCCAGTCGATACCCAAAAATTGACCTTCGCTGTATCGCTTTTCAAATTCTTTATCGTCGGAACTGGATTCTATAGGAAAAACATATTTGTTTTCTTT
This sequence comes from Bacteroidales bacterium, assembly GCA_035371305.1. Lineage (GTDB taxonomy): Bacteria > Bacteroidota > Bacteroidia > Bacteroidales > GWA2-32-17 > Ch61. The sequence goes on along the minus strand of DAOOWN010000010.1, from coordinate 1,757 downwards.
GTCAAAGACCTCAATCCAAGCGTGATTGTAATATATGCTCATAATACCGGATTGAGATATATAAAAACGAGGTATTTTATAACCGCCAACTGATTGGCTGGCTATGTTGTTCTTTGTCAAAAGAATTAATAAAAGCGAAGTGTAATCACCGCAGGTGCCGAATCCATCTTTTAACACCTCTTCAAACGATTGTGCAGTTGTGTTTTTCTTGTAATAAAGCTTTGAATAAATGGTATTTCTTAAAATTTTTACTTTTTCAATATCCGGAAAGTTATTTTTTATAATGAATTGGTTAAAGTATGAACTTTCTATATCAAGCTCATTTTTTTCAGTATCAGTTAAAAAACAATCGGTTTTTAATTGAAGTGCATCTGAATTAAGAACATTGAATTTTATACTCTGAAGCTGCAACGTTGCTTTGTAGCCGATTGCTTTAATCTGAGGATTGATTAACGAAAATTGTGCATATTTTTTATCGTTTTCGTTTATTATTTCGAAAGGTAAACCAAGTGGAACTACTGCCATTACTTTTTGATGAATGGTATTGGGAGGTAAAGCCAAACGAATAGTCATGGGAAAAAGTTCTTCCGAAACATTATCCATTAAATGTTCTTCATAATAAAAATCAACTTCAAAGGCATTAGACCTTATGATTTGGATAGAATGCGTATTTTCAATGGTTAATTTAAGTGCATGAAAAAAAGGTTTTTGTTCTTGCCAGCACCTATTTTCGTATCCTACTTCATTTACCAATCCACCATAAAGAATAAAATGTTGTTGATGATAAAAAACTTGTCCGATAGGATCAATAAAAGGAGTGATCGCTTCGTACTTTAAATTTCCTTCAAAATCGTAGCATCGTATAGAATTTTCTTCAGAATCAGTAATAAAAAGCTCATTGTTTATAATAAGTAACGAAGTATTTCCTATTCCTTTGTATTGGAAAAGTCGAATATTATCAATCTGAAATTGCGAAAGAGTTATTTTTCGCAATGCAGCATTGTTTCGGTCGCATATCCAAATAATGTTATTATTAATAATAAAATTATTAACATCGAAATCTACTTTTAGAGAATGAAGGATTTCGAAGTTATCCTTTTTATACCAATTAAATGCTTTTTTTTTGGTGTCGAAACAAACAAAGCAATCGTTATGAAATGCAATACCGATCTTAGATTTAAATTCGTTAGTGTTGATATGATTTAATTGTATGATTTCATGATTCTCAATGGAATAATGGTAAATGCATCCATCGATAGTATTTAAGATATAGATTTGTTGTTCGTCAACACATGTAAATAAATATCTTTTTTTTTCGTGTGGTGGTATTGTAATACTACCGTCAAAGTGTTCTATAACCGTATCGTATTTGTTTAAAGGGACAAAGTGTAAATTCATATATTAACGTTTTGCGGTGGTTATTGTATGATTGTATTTTGAATATCGCTGGGGGTCCAAAGAATTAACGTGCTTCCTGTTGTTAAGTCGTTCGATTTTAAATTATTCCATTTTTTTATATCGTCGGGCGAACATCTAAAATCAATGGCCAATTTTGTTAAATAATCTCCTTTTTTTACAGTATAGGAAGTTGCTTTTTTTAAGTTTCTGGCATTAAGTTGTTCCTGATTTGGAAATTCGTTACTAAGAATTTCGTTTTGAAGTTGAATAAATGTCGGAATTTTTTCGGATGGAAGAACCAGTGCCACTGCACTTTGCATTTTGGGTATGTAATCTTGTTTGTATGCCGGATTTAGAAA
>DAOOWN010000009.1:0-41125 GCA_035371305.1 Bacteroidales bacterium | reverse complement strand
GTTTAGCTGCTATTTTAAAAGCCGTTAATGAAGGTAAATACAATTTTGTAAACGATGTGAAAGAGTACGGCGAACGTGCCAAACTTTTGAAAAAAGTATTTACCGACAACGGTTTTTATATTGTTTACGATAAAGATGAAAACGAAGCATTAGCCGATGGTTTTTATTTTACGTTTGCATATCCGGGAATGGATTCGGAACAATTGCTTGAAGAGCTTCTTTATTACGGAGTAAGTGCTATATCGCTCACCATAACCGGCAGCGAACGTAAAGACGGCTTAAGAGCATGCGTATCTCAAATCAGTAGAGACGATATAGCTATATTAAATGAGCGATTAAAAGTATTTCACCAACAACACTAATGCATTCATTTTTACCGGTTACAAAAAAAGAAGTTGAGAAACTAGGTTGGGAAAATATAGATGTTATTCTTTTTAGCGGCGATGCTTATATTGACCATCCTGCTTTTGGAAGTGCAGTTATTGCACGTATCATTGAATCGGTAGGATTAAAAGTTGCCATTGTTCCCCAACCCAATTGGCAAGACGATTTACGCGATTTTAAAAAATTCGGAAAGCCAACTTTATTCTTTGCAGTAACTTCGGGTAATATGGACTCAATGGTAAACCATTATACTGCAAATAAAAGGCTTAGAAGCGATGACGCCTTCACACCCGGCAACAAGCATGGAGCACGCCCCGATTATGCCGTAAATGTTTACTGCAATATTCTTAAAAAACTTTATCCCGATGTTCCCATCGTAATTGGTGGAATCGAAGCTTCGCTCAGGCGGCTTTGCCATTACGACTATTGGAGCGACCATTTAAAACCTTCGATACTGCTCGAATCAAAAGCCGATCTACTACTCTATGGCATGGCCGAAAAAACATTGATAGAGCTACTCGAAAAATTAAAAAACGGCATTTCTTTTCAACAAATAAAAGAACATGTCCAATCGGCTATTGTATTGAATGAAAAAATTAATCAGAAACACATATTATTGCCTTCGTACGAAGAATGTTTAAACGATAAAAAAGCTTTTGCCTTAGCATACCGATTAATTGAAGAAAACAGCAGCCAAAAAGAACCCGAAATATTGGTTCAAAAGCACGGAGATAAATATGTAACCGTTTTTGCACCGGCTTTGATTACTTCTAACGAATTAGATAGTTACTACCAATTACCATATACACGACAACCTCATCCAAAATATCAAAAAAAAGAACCCATTCCTGCTTTTGAAATGATAAAAAACTCCATCACCATTCATAGAGGTTGTTTTGGTGGTTGCTCGTTTTGCTCATTAGCCATACACCAAGGAAAATTTATTGTTAGCCGCAGCCTGCAATCAATAGAAAAAGAAGTTGACACCCTAAGCCAAATGGATTATTTCAAAGGACATATTAGCGATTTAGGCGGTCCATCGGCTAATATGTACAGAATGAACGGAATAAATGAAGAATTGTGTAAAAAATGTAAACGTCCATCGTGTATATACCCCAATATTTGTGCAAATCTGGAAACCAATCCAAGCCATCTACTCGAACTATACAGAAAAGTAAGAGCAAAAAAAAATATTAAAAAAGTTACCATCGGTAGCGGAATACGGTACGATATCCACATACGACAACTAAAAAACAAAATCCACGCTGAATACTTAAAAGAGCTTATTATTCATCATGTATCGGGACGCCTTAAAGTGGCTCCGGAACACATACACGAGCAGGTATTAAAATTAATGTTTAAGCCATCATTTGATTTATTTAAGGAGTTTTATATTTTTTTTGAAAACATCAATCGTCAACATCAATTAAAACAACAAATTATTCCTTATTTTATTTCTAATCATCCCGGTTCTACAATTGAATGTATGGTTGAACTTTCGCAAAGCTTAAAAAAAATGAATATAAAACCCGAACAAGTGCAAGACTTCACCCCTACCCCCATGACGTTGGCTTCGGTCATGTATTACTCCGGCATCAATCCGTACACATTAAAACCTGTTTATGTGGCAAAAAAAATGTATGAAAGACAACTGCAAAAAGAATTATTTTTTTGGTATTTACCGGATAATAAAAAGCAAATTGAACAAAAATTACTATCATTGCAAAAAAAGCATTTAATAAAATATTTTAAACGATGAATAAAACGTCAACGAAAGCAATAGCGCTTATTATTAGCATGTTATGGGTATTATCATCGTGCAATACCGCTTCCAGAAAAAAAGAAAATGACAATGCACTTTTAGATACGGTAATGACGGTAAAAACAGTTATTAAAAGGGGGGTCATTAATAATATGACGTCTCTTAACGACCCCAATTGTATTTATAGCTTCTATTTTCCTAAAGACAGCCTAACGAAGTATCCTGTATTAATTTTGCTCGATCCTCATGCAAAAGGCACGTACACCGTTTCTTTATATCAATCATTAGCCGAAAAATACAACATCATTTTATTATCATCCAATAATACCAAAAATCAACAAAGCATAGCCGAAATTCAGCAACATATCAACTGTATGTTATCTGACGCTTCGGACTATCTACCTCTCGATACACAAAAAATTTATATCGGAGGTTTTAGCGGTATGGCAAGAGCCGTTTACCAAATTGGCAGCAGTTCTAAGATGTATAAGGGAATTGTAACAATTGGAGCCGGCTATCCCAATCCATTGCCATGGAGAGATTCGCTCTTTAGCGTGATACAAATGGCTGGATTTAAAGATATGAATTTTGCCGAAGCTTACGAAAGCAATTTAATCCAAAAAAATGTAAGTTGGCTTTATATGCCTTACTTTTTCGACGGTGAACATGCATGGCCTGCCGATACCATTATGGAATTTGCTTTCTTAAACTTTTTTGGGAAAAATTTTCCAAACGAAGTAACCAACTATGTTAAACGACAATACAAAAATTCATTGACCATTCCACTTCGTGATAGTTGGAAAAAAGTATTGATTTATCAATCGCTCAAATCACTTTGTCAAAATCAAAAATACTATGGCAGTCCTTTTAACGAAATGAGCAGTTTCATCAATAAATTTGAAAGCAAAAATGCACTAAAACAATTTCAAAATCTTTTAAAAAACGAACAAAAAGAGAAAGAAGAATTAGCCAACAACTTTATATCAAAAGATTCTGCTTGGTGGACAAAAACGATAAAATTTTACAACGGAATAAAAGAAAAAAAGAACTTAAGCCCGGTCGATTATAAAGACCTTAGAATTTTAAATTACATTAGCCTTTTAGCTTACTCCTATTGCAAAAGCACTCTGCAACAAAATAGAATGGACTTGAGCAGAAAATTTCTTTACATTTATCAACAAGCAGATCCCTACAATGGCGACATGCTCTATTTTTGGAGTGTTTATTTTGCCAAATTGAATCAAAGTTCCCGTGCCTTAGATTCACTTTCAAAAGCAATAAAGCTTGGTTTTTCAGACAAATCCATGGCACAAAGTGAAAATTCCTTTGTTTATGTAAGGGATTCATTACGATTCAATGATCTTATTAACCGCATTAAATAAATATTCAATGCTAATTGTAAAACGTGTTTTTTATAGATTAAAATTAATCCATATACCTCTTGTATTAGCGATACTAATTTTACATTTAATACACCTTACTTCATTCTATCAGAACATTGACATTGAACTACTTAGAAAAATCAATCTTCATCGAAATCAAAATTTAGATAACACGTTCCGATTTGTAACCAACACCAGAGGATTTATTTCTACAGGCGTTATTGCCGGAATGACAACCTATACATTGATAAAAAAAGACAGTTCCACTTTTAGAAAAACTCTAACCGTAGCTTCAAGCCTTATTGTAACATCTGCCATTACAGTTATTTTAAAATACAGTGTAAATAGAAATCGTCCCTATATAACTTATCCCGAGATAGAAAAATTATCATCGGGCGGAAGTGCTTCATTCCCATCAGGACATACATCAGAAGCGTTTAGTACTGCAACCGCTCTTTCTATCGAATATCCCAAATGGTATGTTATAGCACCTGCCATGACATGGGCAAGTGCTGTTGGCTACTCACGCATGCATTTAGGTGTCCATTATCCCAGCGATGTTATTGCTGGAGCTGTTATTGGCAGTGGCTCAGCTTTTTTATGCCATTGGTTAAATAAAAAAATCCAATTTAAAAGAAAAAATGTTGCACCAACTGATTAACATCGATCATCAATGGTTTATCGCCATCAATTCGCTGCATAATTCTTTCTTTGATGAAGTTATGTATTGGATAAGCTACAAATATACATGGATACCCCTCTATATCATTTTCATTTATTCCATTATTAAGAAATTCAAATCGCAATCGTGGATCATTATTTTATTTGTTATTTTAACAATTATTTTAACTGATCAACTTTCAGTACTGATAAAAGACACTTTTTGCCGATTACGTCCATCTCATAACCCGCTTTTCGAAAACTTGATTCACCTTAACCATGGCAATAAAGGAGGTTTGTACGGGTTTGTCTCATCTCATGCAGCTAATACAGCCGGATTAAGCACTTTTTTAATCTTTTTTTCCATTTTTCGATCTAAAAATGCAGTTTTTCTTCTCATTTCATGGACACTTTTAGTTTCTTACAGCCGTATTTATAACGGATTGCACTATCCTACCGATGTCATTGGAGGAATTATTTTAGGTTTTTTTATAGGTTTATGTACAACCTATGCAACAAAAATTGTAATTTTGAAAAATAAAAAGTTTAAACTAAAAAAATAACAATTATGGAAATTTTACATGTATCAGCATTAGAAGTATTAGACTCACGTGGAAACCCGACTGTTGAAGCTTCTGTTATTTTAGAAGATGGAAGCATGGGTAATGCAATGGTTCCAAGCGGTGCCTCGACCGGAGAACGCGAAGCAACCGAATTACGTGATGGAAATAAAAAAAGATATAATGGCAAGGGAGTTTTAAAGGCAGTGAAAAATGTGAATACCATCATTGCCGAAGAACTTCAAAATGGATATTTTCAAAATCAACGCGAATTAGATAACTTTTTAATTGAATTAGATGGCACTCCCAATAAATCAAAACTTGGAGCGAATGCCATTTTAGCAGTTTCGATGGCTTATGCAAGAGCTGCTTGCACGAGCAAAGGACTTTCACTCTATGAATATCTTGGAGGTATCAATGCTCATATTCTTCCTGTTCCTTGTATGAATATTATTAATGGCGGAAAACACGCCGACAACAATGTCGATTTTCAGGAATTTATGATTGCTCCACACAATGCTCCCAGCTTTACAGAAGGAATTCGCATGGGAATTGAAGTATTTCATTCGCTCAAAGAAGTTCTGAAGAAAAAAGGATATTCTACAGGCGTTGGCGACGAAGGCGGATTTGCTCCTAACCTAAAATCGAACGAAGAAGCAATGGAGGTTATCCTCGAAGCTATTACAAAAGCAGGTTACAAACCCGGCAACGACGTTGGAATTTGCTTAGACCCTGCCGCCAGCGAAATGTGGGATAACGGTAAATACATCATGTTTAAAAGCACCAAAAAAGCTGTTTCGAGCGACGAAATGATTGCAATTTGGGAAAAATGGGTAAAAGACTATCCCATTCTCAGCATCGAAGACGGATTAGCTGAAAACGATTGGGATGGTTGGAAGAAAATGACCAAATCGCTTGGAAATAAAATTGAATTAGTTGGCGACGATATTTTCTGTACCAATCCCGAAATATTAGCAAAAGGTATTAAAAACAAAGTAGCAAACTCCATCTTAATAAAATTGAATCAAATTGGTACCGTTACCGAAACCCTCGATACCATCGATTTGGCATTTAAAAACAATTACAACATTTTTGTTTCGCATCGAAGTGGTGAAACAGCCGATACTTTTATTGCCGATTTAGCACTGGCAACCAGTAGCGGAAAAATAAAAACCGGAAGCGGATGCAGAAGCGAACGTATCGAAAAATTCAACCAACTTATTCGATTGGAAGCATTGTTGGGAAGTTCTGCTAAATATGCAGGTATTAAAGCTTTTAAAAATAAATAAACCTATCTTATGGGGCTGACTTAAATAAACTAAGAAAGCCCCTTTTTATATGATGAGAACTAATTTTATACTCTTTTTTATTTGTATTTTTCTTTTTTCATGCAAAAAGAAAGAAGAAAATTATATTATTTCTGGTTATGTTACAAACCCCGAATTAAATATTGCGGTAAGTCAAATGCAAGTTTCGCTTTGGGGTACAAAAATAAGCAGCGGAACTGTCCAAAATCAACAAGTAAAATTAGGCTCTTATACTACCGACGCAGCAGGACATTTTGAGTTTGAATTTGAAAAAGCAGTTTATTCTACTATAAAAATTGTATTATTTAAAAACGATTACTTTGAAACAGAACAAAATATCAATCCGAATAATCTAAACCCGGGTCAAAGCTATAATATCAATATATCGGCACATGGATTGGCATGGTTAAAAACCATTGTAAAGAACATCGGCTCACAATATAATGAAGATGTATTAACTTACAAGCTATCGTTACCTTATCAAAATTGCTCTTCGTGTTGCTCCACCGAACAAAAAATATTTAATGGAACAGGCATAGATACAAGCTGGATATGCCCGGTTTATGCCGGAAGTAAAATTTCAGTTCAATGGATATATTCATACAATCAAAATATTCAACCACATTTCGACACACTCGTCATCAATTTAAACGATACCATTACACACCAACTCTTATATTAATACTAACTAAGCAATGAATATTGCTTTTTTCTAAAAACATTCGTTATTAATTTTCTCTAAAAAACTTATGAACAAAATATTAACAATGCTAAAACGTTTTAGCAAATTTTAATATCTTTGCTAAAAATTCAAAAACATGAAGCCATATAAAAAAGTATCACTTAGCGACATAGCCGAAAAACTTGGAGTATCGAAAACCTTAGTATCAATGGTTCTCAACGGCAAAGGCGATGATAATGGTATTAGCAAAAGTACACAAGAGAAAGTAATTCAACTTGCTCAAGAATTAAATTACAAGCCAAACCAATTTGCTCGAGGCCTTAGAATGGGAAAATCCAATACCATTGGATTAATTGTTTCCGATATATCAAATCCATTCTATGCAAAAATTGCAAGATTTGTTGAGGATTATTGTAGCAAAGAAGACTATAACCTTATTATATGCAACAGTGATGAAAATCCTGAAAAAGAGAAAAAAATTATCAATACTTTGTTGGAAAAACAAGTAGATGGAATGATAATTTCTTCGACCCTCGAAGACACAGATCACCTAAAATTACTAACCAACGAGCAAATACCTTTTATATTGATTGACAGGATTTATCCAACGATGCCCACAAATTACGTTATTGTTAACAATTTCTTAGGAGCAAAAGAAGCCACACAACATTTGTTAAATAATGGACATAAGAAAATCGCTTGTTTTACTATTTCGCCTGCACATATCAATACACAAGTTGAGCGTTTTTTAGGCTATAAAGCTGCTTTAGACGAAAGCTTCATTTCTTTTAACGATTATTATTACAAAGTCATTCCCCGCGAAAATCCTTTTCAAAGTATATATAACACCATCAAAGAATGGCAATACAATCATGTTATGCCTTCGGCTATTTTTTTGGCAAACAATCAATTAACCTTGTATTTACTGGAAATTTGTAAAGAGTTAAAAATTAATATCCCTCAAAAACTTTCCATTGTTAGTTTTGACGATATAGAAGCATTTAGATTTAATACTCCTGCTATAACAGGTGTTGTTCAACCCATAGAAAGCATTGCTCAAAATTCAGTTAAGGAACTGATAAAGCTCATTCGCAAATCAAAAACAGATGAATCGTTTGAACTAAACCAAATTAAACTTGACACAAATTTAATTATTCGCGAGTCTGTTGCAAAATTTGCTTAAAATGAAACACTTACTACCTATTTTATTGTTGGTTCTTCTCTATTCTTGCCAACAAAAAAACAATAATGTGCTCATACATTTTGTCAATCCATTTGTAGGCACAGCCGAACATGGGCATACCTTCCCGGGTGCAACCACACCCTTTGGCATGGTACAAGTTAGCCCCGACACTCGATTAGAAGGTTGGGACGGATGTGGCGGTTACCATTACAGCGACTCCATTATCTATGGTTTTTCGCACACACATTTAAGTGGTACCGGAGTTTCTGATTATGGCGATATTTTGCTTATGCCTACGGTTGGTAAAGTGCAAGTATTGCCCGGAAGCCCGGAAGATAACTTCGATGGATATGCCAGTACCTTTTCTCATTCACAAGAAAAAGCATGTCCGGGTTATTACATGGTAAAACTACTAAAATATGGTATAAAAGCTGAACTCACTGCAACCGAACGTGTCGGAATTCATAGGTACACTTTCCCTTCATCTAAAAATCAAAACATTATAATTGACTTAAATCACCGCGATGAAGTTTTAGATGCTTTTATTCGAATTGTAAGTGAAAATGAAATTGAAGGCTACCGATTCAGTAAAGCATGGGCTACCAACCAAAAAACATTTTTTGTCATTCGTTTCTCTAGACCCATCATTAATAAGGGTATTGTTTTAGATGACAATCAAATAATAACAAAGAACGAAACGAAAGGAAAAAATCTTCGAGCTTATTTCAACTTTTCACCCGACGATACCAACTTAGTAGTCAAAGTAGGTATTTCATTTGTAGATATGGAAGGTGCTCGAAAAAACTTAAACGAAGAGGCTTCATGTTGGGATTTTGACAAATATGTCGAAAAAGCACAAAATAAATGGGAACAGGTTTTAAGTAAAATCAATATTGAAGCTGATGCTGAAACAAAAAAAGTATTTTATACAGCTCTTTACCATTGCTACGTTCAGCCAAATATTTTTAATGATATTGATAACCGTTACAGAGGCAGAGATGATAAAATTCATACTCTACCAAAGGGAAAATATTATACTGTGTTTTCGTTATGGGATACCTATCGAGCATGGCATCCTTTAATGACCATCCTGGAACCACAGGCTACCAATGATTTTATAAACACTTTCTTACTTCAGTATCAACAATCAAAACTTTTACCTATTTGGGAACTTGCCGCTAACGAAACCAATTGTATGATTGGCTATCATGCAGTTTCTGTTATTTACGATGCTTGGCAAAAAGGGATTCGTCAATTTAATGCATATGAAGCATTTGATGCAATGAAAGCAATGGCAAACAGAAAAATACCTTCGTTGAAGAATTACGAACAACACGGATGCGTTTTAGTAACAGATGACGGCGAAAGCGTATCCAAAACATTAGAATACTCCTACGACGATTGGTGTATAGCTCAAATGGCAAAATCGCTAAATGCACAAAACGATTACAAACACTATCTTATTCGCTCACAATACTATAAAAATGTTTTTGACCCCAAAACAAAATTTTTCAGAGCAAGATTAAACGGCAGCTTTGTTGTTCCTTTTTCTCCTTACGATGTTACATTTCACTACACAGAAGCAAACGCTTGGCAATACTCATGTTATGTTCCACATGATATAGAAGGCTTTTCAATACTTATGGGTGGTAAAGACTCACTCGAAACGCGACTCGATTCGCTTTTTAATACCCATTCGCAAACAAGTGGTCGTCAACAAGCAGATATTACAGGACTTATAGGTCAGTATGCCCATGGAAACGAACCAAGCCATCACTTGGCATATTTGTATAATTATATTGGCAAACCCTATAAAACTCAAGAAATTTTGGAAAAAATTTTCACCTTTTATTCTTCAAAGCCTGATGGCCTCATTGGCAATGAAGATTGTGGTCAAATGTCGGCATGGTATGTTTTTTCGGCGTTGGGTTTTTATCCGGTATGCCCCGGAGATAGTCTTTATATTATTGGAAAGCCAAAAGTAGAAACTGCAACTATACACTTAGCACAACCTTTTACAATTAACGTTCATAATCAAAGCAAGAATAATATTTATATTCAACGAATTACCCTAAACGGGAAACCTTACTCAAAAAGTTATATAAGCCATTCCACTCTAATGAGAGGAGGAAAATTAGATTTTTATATGGGACCTAGACCATCTGACTGGGCAACCCATCCGGAAGATTGCCCAAATACAACATTAAAAAACTCAAATTTCACACCTATGCCTTACTATGTAGAAGGTTTACGATCTTTCCAAAAGAAAACATCCATATCATTCAATTGCATCGATACTACTTCACAAATTTATTATACATTAGATAATACTACACCTAACATTCAATCATTGCACTATACAAAAACATTCGAGATCGATTCTACAAGTTGTATAAAAGCCATCGCCATATCAAAAAATGGTGTTCCAAGCAATGTCTGTGAAATGAATGTTTATAAAATCGATCCGTTAAGGTCTATCAAAATAGTATCAAAATATAGCCGTGAATATACCGGAGGAGGCGATATTGCTCTAATTGATGGCATTACCGGAACAACTGATTTCCGCACCGGCGAATGGCAAGGTTATCAGGATACCGATTTGGTAGCCATCATCGATTTAGGAAAAGTTCAAACGATTCACACGCTTTCAGCCCATTTTTTGCAAGATGTAAGCCCATGGATACTCTTTCCGCCATATGTTGAGTTTTCCGTTTCAACCAATGGAAAACAATTTCAATCGGTAGCAATCATACAAAATAAATACCCACGTAACGACTGGAAACCTCAAAGTGCATGGTTTGAGACTGAAATAAAACCTGTTAAAACCCGATTTGTCAAAGTATTTGTTAAACGTTCAGGAACATTACCCGATTGGCATCCCGGTAAAGGATATCCTGCATTCTTTTTTATCGATGAGATTTTGGTTAAGTGATGAAGAAAACATATTCATTTTTACATACCGGACTTATTTTAATTGCCGCCATGATTTGGGGATTTGCATTTGTTGCTCAAAAAGAAGGCATGCAATATATTGGTCCTTTTTTGTTTAATACATTGCGTTTTTTTATTGGAAGTTTTTTGCTGTTTATAGTGTTTTATAAGGAACTTAAAGGTATTACAAAAAAAGTTTTCATTTCAGGAATTATTTTAGGGCTTTTATTGTTTGCCGGTGCAAGTTTTCAACAAATTGGAATTCAATACACACAAGCCGGAAATGCAGGTTTTATTACGTCGCTCTACATCGTTTTTATTCCTATCATTGGAATGTTTTTTAAACGCAAAACAGGTTTGTTGATATGGGTTGCAATATTCATTGCCATTGTAGGGTTTATGCTTATGAGCTTAGATTTAAATTCGTTAAAGTTATCTTTTGGCGATATATTGGTATTTATTGGCAGTATTTTTTGGGCTCTTCATGTAAGTTTTATCGAAAGCTATGCATCGCTAAATAAAAGTATTGCTCTAGCGTGTATTCAATTTATGGTTGCCGGGATTTTGAGTTTGCTTTTTACTTTGCCAACCGAGTCATTTTCGTTCGAAGCAATTCAAATGGCTTGGATACCCATTGCCTATGCCGGTATATTTTCTATTGGGATTGCATTTACACTTCAAATATATGCACAACGATTTGTACCTGCTAATATTGCAGGAATTTTGTTTTCATCGGAAGCTTTATTCGCACTATTGGGTGGAATTATCATCTTAGACGAAACATTAATTTTAAAACAATGGCTGGGAGCGTTGCTCATATTATCTGCAATTCTTTTGGTTCAACTATTTCAGACGTATAATATTAAAAATAAGTTAATTATTAAGGAACAACAATAAAATGATATGGAAAAATCGACAAAAACATCTGCTTTTATAACTCTAATATCTGTATTTTTTTTCTGGGGCTTTGTTGCTGCCAGTAACGATATTTTAATTCCGGTTTTTAAAGAAAATCTTCACCTTCAGCAATGGCAATCGCAAATGGTGTCTTTTGCCTTTTATGTGGCATATACAGTCGGTTCAATTATCTATTTTTTTATCTCAAAATCATCAAAAGACGATATACTGAACAGAATTGGCTATAAAAATGGTATTTCATTAGGATTGTTAATTTCTGCTCTTGGTACTTTACTTTTTTATCCGGCTGCTCAAATGGCTTCTTTCGCATTAATGATTTCAGGGTTATTTATTGTTGGATTAGGATTCTCGCTACAACAGATAGCTGCAAATCCATTAGCCATTAATATGGGGGATCCTAACAAAGGGTCACAACGTTTGAGCCTGGCAGGTGGAATTAATAACTTTGGAACAACCATAGGCCCTTTACTTGTGAGCTTTGCTATTTTCGGTACGATTTCTACAAATACAACTGCAAGTATCGAAAACATTAAAATCCCCTATCTAATTTTAGGACTTGCTTTTATTATTGTAGCCGTCATTTTTAAATTTTCATCTATTCCAAATAAAATAGTTCAAACCGAAGAAAACATAGACACAAAAACACACGAAAAAGAACGTAAAATGGCTATAAGTTATCCTCAATTATGGATGGGAATGATTGCCATTTTCGTTTATGTTGGGGTTGAAGTATCTACCGCCAGTAATTTACCCGAATTTCTTCGACAACATGTAGGTATTACAACAGATAGAGTAGCACCATTTGTTTCATTGTTTTGGGCAAGCTTAATGATTGGACGATGGACTTCGTCAGTTGGAGCATTTAATTTGAAAAAAGGAACGAAAGCCATAATGAAGTTTCTTATGCCATATCTTGCTTTTGCCGTTTTTTTGATTGTAAACAAAATAGCCCATCACGATATTACTCCGTTTTACTACTATGCATTTGTGATTATAATGTTAATTTTGGCCGATGTTTTAAGTAAAGGGAATCCTGCTCTACAATTGATAATTTTCTCATCTATTGCAATTATGGCTTTATTTATTGGGATGTTGTCGGGCGGAATGGTAAGCGCTTATGCATTTATAAGTGTAGGGCTTTTTTGTAGTACATTATGGCCTTGTATTTTCACATTAGCTATTTCAGGACTCGGAAAACACACCAATACCGGCTCCAGTTTACTTGTAATGATGATTATGGGTGGTGGAATCGTTAGTTTAACTCAAGGTGCCTTAGCTTCAGATAATTTATTAGGTATTCAATGGAGTTATTTGGTTGGTGTTTGCTGCTTTGTTTATCTGGCATTTTATGGAATATGGGGCTACAGAAAAAAAATTATACATTCTTAGATATAACGTTACATGACAAACAAGTATTACTTAGGAGTTGATATAGGTGGGACCAATACCGTTTATGGTGTTGTTAATCAAACCGGTGAAATCATTTTTCAGGGCAATTTTAACACAAAATTGTATAATGAACCGATAGAACTTGTAAAAGATATTTTTAAATCTTTTCAAAATTTTTCAAGTAAAAATGATATTCAAATAAAAGGGATCGGTATTGGAGCTCCCAATGGCAATTTCAATAACGGCTGTATAGAGTTTGCACCCAATCTTTTTTGGGGCGAAATGATTCCGATTGCAGATTATTTTTCGAATATTTTTCAACTGCCTTCCAAACTTACCAATGATGCCAATGCAGCAGCTATAGGCGAAAAAACGTTTGGAGGCGCTAAATTGATGAACGATTTTATTGTGCTGACGTTAGGTACCGGATTAGGAAGCGGTATTTATGTCAATAATCAAATTGTTCACGGCAAAAACGGATTTGCAGGAGAGTATGGACACACAAAATGCAACGAATCGAGCAGACAATGTACATGCGGCAAAATTGGTTGCATCGAAACCTATGTCTCGGCAAGAGGCATCGTGCAAACATACCAGGAGTTTTATTTTGCTAATAAAGGTAAAATGCCCGACAAGGAAATTTCAACCAAGCAAATATATAACTTAGCAGTTGACGGCGACTCTATTGCAATCGAAACATATAGTAAAACTGCACATATATTAGGTAATTCCTTATCTAATTTGATAAATATTCTTGATCCGGAAGCAATATTCTTGTTTGGAGGAATAGCAAATGCTCATCCCTTATTGATACCTATATTAAAAGAATCTATAAATAACAATGTATTACCTATATTAAAAGGGAAGACAAAAATTCTTCCCTCTCAATTATTGAATAAAAACGCTGCCGTTCTTGGTAGTGCAGCAATGTGGTTTTAAGGTTATTTTAATTTAAACGTTGCTCCAATCGTAACATAACTAATATCGTAACCAAATTCTAAATAAAGAGCGGTTTTAGAAGTTATAAAATAATTGGCACCTGCATAAAAATTGAACAAAAATTCATTAGACGATGCATTGTAAGGAATATAGCCATCAGGACCATCATATGTATCGTGAAAGCTTAAAAATAACATTCCGATACCCAAACCTCCATATACATTCATATTGTTTATGCCGGCTTCACTTAAATTATAATAGTATCCGGCTCTAAAAACTGTACTAAAATAATTGAAGCTCCATTTATAATTGTGGATATTACCATTATTATCCCAGTAGGTGCTTTTATAATATTTATTAAAAAAGCCCAGTGCCCCGCCTAAGGTTATTGTACCGGGACCAACTTCACGAAAACCATGATCAAATGCTAAACGTATGGCAGGAGTTCCACCACTATAGGTTCCCCAATAACTTGCCGAAGGACCAATACCTACACTTAAAAAATTATTACCTTGTTTCATTTCTTGAGCGTTTGCAACACAAAACGTTACAAATGCAATTGCAATTAAAGTTAGTTTTTTCATAATCATTTGTTTTAAGTTAATTTATTATTTTGTTATTCCATCAAATGCTAAACGATGTTTAATAGAACGAGCGAGTGTAATTTCATCAGTATATTCCAATTCATTTCCAACTGCAACACCTTTAGCAATAGTTGTTATTTGAATAGGCCATTTACTAAATTTTTTAAATAAATAATAAGCAGTGGTATCACCCTCAACTGTAGCAGAGAATGCAAAAATCAACTCACTAATCGACTCATTTTCCAATCTTTTTTCGAGCGAATCAATGGTTAACTGTGCAGGACTTATACCATCCACTGGAGAAATTAACCCTCCCAAAACATGATACAAGCCATTATACTGGTGTGTCTTTTCTATTGCCATTAAATCATTTACATCTTCAACAATGCAAATTGTTGTCTGGTCTCGATGATGGTTGCTGCATATTTCACATAAATTACCATCCGAAATAGAAAAGCATCGCTCGCAATATTGAACATTATGAGCTAAATCATTCAGCGAATCGGCCAATAAAATCATAGATTCTTTATTACTTCTTAGCATGTGCATCAAAAGGCGAAAAGCTGTTTTTTGCCCGATTCCGGGCAATTTTGATAATTCTTGTACTGCCTTTTCGAGTAATAGAGAAGGATATTGACGTTGATCCACGTTAAGTTTAAATTATTCAGTTATGTTTTTTTCAGCTTTCTTTTTTACTGTTTTTTTGGGCTTTGGAGCTTCTACTTCTTCTTTTTTCTCCATCGGAGCATCTTCCGTTTTTGCTACTTCTTCGTCAAATGGTAACAAGTTGTTTTTTACAAGTTGATTGTACCGCGTCATTATTTTTTTTATATCAGAAGTATATACGCGTTCTTTATCATACTCAGGAATGGCCTTTTCAAAGAACTCGAGCATTTCTTTGGTTTGTTTCTTAAAATTCAACGAAACTTCTTTTTGCTCAAAAACCTCGAACATTCTTTTAAAAACTTCGCTCAATGGTAATTCTTCGCCTGTAGTAAACAAAGCAATATCGGACAATGAACTGAGTCTGTCAGTTGAAAATGCCGGCATACGTTTTCCATCTGTCAGCGATTCTACAATAATACTGTTCTTTCCCTGTGCTATCATTTTAAATAAGCCGGAATGTCCTGAAATGGTTAAAATTTCATTCAACTTCATATCTTTCTTTTTTTATAGATTGCAAACTTAATTTTTTTTTTTGTCTTTTACAATAGGATAAAATATTTACTATAAACACTAATTTACAACAAGTTAGAACTTATTTTATTCCTCGTTGTTTTTTAATTAATTCGTAAGCTTCGTTTATTTTCTTGAATTTTTCTTGTGCTTTTCTTTGTATTTCTTCACCTAAATACGAAACCTTATCGGGGTGATGCTCAACCGCTAACTTTCGATACGCTTTTTTTATTTCTTCATCAGTAGCATCGGGCGAAACTTCCAAAATTTTATAGGCATCATCAACGGTTCCATTAACATTTAACAACGATTCTATGGTAGAAGTCGGTATATTTAATAAATTTGCTATTCGTTTAATCAAATTTATTTCACTACGAACTATTTCGTTATCGGCTTCAGCAATTCCAATCAATAAATGTATAAGTTGAAGTTTGGACGAGTAATCTAAATGATTATTGATTTGAGAACACACGAGTTCTACGGGAATTTCTTTTTTAAGAATATCTCTTAAACTCAACAACGCTTCTTGGGCTTCTTCTTCTCCTAACAAATCTCTTAAAAAAGATTTAACATAGTTTAATTCGGATCTTTTAATGGTTCCGTCAGCTTTCATTATTGCTGCTACCAATACAAGTAAGCTAGCTATAAAATCACCTCTTGTAGTTGCATTTTTACCGGTTTTCACATATTCATCGGAATCAATTATAGCTCCGGCAGCAAAACCAAATAAGGCTCCGATGGGCCCGAAAAATGCCCATCCTAAACCACCACCTATCCATTTACCCCATTTCATTTGTTAAAATAGTATGAATATTTATAACTTGCTCTAAAATACTACACGTTTCATTATTATAAATAACAAAATCGGAATTTTTTATTTTAAAGTCATCCGTTGTTTGGGCATCGATACGCTTTTCAACATCCCGAATATTCATTCCTTTTTCCACCAATCGTTTAATTCGAAGTTCTAAAGGTGAAATAACGGAAATAATCTTATTATACTTGTCTTGTAATTGAGATTCAAAGATAAGAGCTGCTTCATGAATAATATACGGTGCATCGATTTTAGTCGATTTCCAAATTTCGTAATCTTCTATAACCGCCTTGTGCACAACACTTTCTAACTTCGATTTTACTTCGGAATTATTAAAAATAACCGAAGCAATGTATTCTTTATTCAAACTTCCTTTACTATATGAATCTTGACCCACTATGTCCAACAAAAATGTTTTAATCGACTCATTGTTTTGCATCAACCATTTTGCACGTTCATCTGCATAGTAAACAGGAATATTCCAGTTATACTTAAAAATCTGACTTACAGTCGTTTTTCCGCTACCAATTCCTCCTGTTAAACCAATAGATATCATTCTTATTTTTTTAAAATAGTAACAATATTAGGTGTAATTTGCAAGTTATAAATCTTACTTGGGATACGAATTGCTTTCACTCTATATATATCGGAATTGATGGAAGAGCTATTAATTCGTTCAACGGTTAATTGAAACTGGCTTGCATCTATTTTTGAAAATTGATGAATACCTACAGAAAATTTTAAATTAATCAAATTAGGAACAAAAGTTGAATTCTTTAGCGAAGACGGAAATAACGATTCTACCGGAACAGCAATGGTCTTTTCTGTTTTTTTCTCAATATTAATGGCAACCGCTACAAAATCTCTATTGTAGTTGCAAAACTCTACTTTTTGAAGCAATAAATTTGCCTTTAAATTTGAGCTTAAATCAGAAATGTTTTGTTTTTGTGTAAAAACTGTATCAATAGTATCTACAATAAACGATGGACCGGTAATAAGGATGGTATTAGGAATAACTTTAACAGTATTAATTAAATAGTTTTTATTAATAGAATAAGATATATTGGGAACAACAAATACTTTTTTACTTTGTTTTTTTGAAAAAATCAGCTTAATATCTTTGGGTTCAATGCTCATTATTTTCATTTCGCCCGAAAGTTCGCGGTCAATTGACGGAATAATGCTTTCGCTATTAAAATAGAGCAATTCTCTATCACTGTTTTTTACTGTTTTAATATTGGATAAAACATCTAAATATATAGTATTCAGTGACAATAACTTATACCTTAAAAGTGTAAACCCTCTACCGTAAACATTAACATTTAATTGTTTTGGTAAAGGGTTTATTTGAATTTTATCATCCGGAAAATGGTAGAATTTTACCGGAATGGTTAGGGTTGTAAAGTAATCTTTTTCAAGTTTATTAAAAAACCAAATTAATGACGACAAAAAAACAAAAAAAAGAAAAATTAAAACACGTCGGTTTCGCTTAACTTTTTTTTGACTAAAAAGCCCACGAATTTGTTTTAACAGCTCCGATTTCAAAGACTACTTCTTTTGTTCTAAATCGGCCGGATCACCAAAAACGGAGTTGATGTCCACGCGTAATCTCATTTTATCTTCAACCTCAATTATAACAATATTATCGCGAATATCATTTATTTTGCCGTATATTCCGCCGGATGTAATAACTTTATCACCAACTTTTAACGATTGTCTAAAATTCTTCAATTCCTTTTGTTTTTTCATTTGTGGACGAATCATGAAAAAATAGAATACCACAATAATCAAAATCAAAGGCAACAAAGACATAATTGGGTTTTGACCGCTTTTTGGGTCAGCCATTAACATTAAAGGTTCAAAAACATTCATCATACAATATAAATTAAAATTAATAATTAACGATTTTCAGGAACTATTACTTCTGCTGAGAAATGCAATTCAACAGCACTTGGTTGAGTGTTAGCCAATACAGTAACGGTTTTATTTTGCAAACCACTACGTCCGGAACTGTCAAAAACTACTTCAACTTTACCTTCTTCGCCGGGAGCAATGGGTGCAGAGTCGTACTTAGGAACAGTACAACCACAACTTGCATGAACAGAAGAAATGATAAGGTTCGACTTTCCTACATTTTTAAAAGTAAACGTATAAGAGACCCGCTCTCCTTGTACTATTACACCAAAATCATGTACCATCTCTTTCCATTGAAATTTTGGTAGTAGGGTCGTATCGGAGTTAGAGCCATCTGCTGTTAATGGATTTTGGATTAAATCAGTATCCACTTTTGGGGAATCATTTGATTGACAACCCACAAACAACATTAAAATCAATACAATATTTAAACCTACGTATTTCATATTTTTTTTTGCGAAGTTAATAATAAATTCTCTTTTTGATAAAAGCAAAAAAATTAAACAATGTTAATTTATAGCGTTTGTTCCCCTATTAAACCTTTTCCTTTTTTCACAATTTTACCTTCGCTTTTACCTTCTTGAACAATTTTATCTAAGACTCCGTTAATAAAGGTACTGCTTTTTTCGGTACTATAAAACTTTGACAATTCGATGTATTCGTTCAACGTAACTTTTACCGGCACTTCTTCCATATGATAAAGTTCGGTCAAAGCCATTTCTAATAATATAATGTCTAATTGTGCAACACGTTCCAACTCCCAATTTTTTAGAAATCGTTGAATAATTTCAGAATGTTCGTCGTGGCGTAAGATGGTTTTACGAAACAGATTTTTCGTAAATTCAATATCGTCAGAATTTTTATACATTTTTTGCAACGAATTATTGCTTCCTTTTGCTTCATCGAACTTTGACAAACTTGCTAAGATATTAGAAACAACAAACTCTAAATCGTCATTCCAATAAAGGCTCAGCTCCTCTAATAATTGATTAAAATTCTGAGAGTTGGTTAGTACTTCTGCATAAAAAAAGGTAACGATATCCTGGTCGTCTTTGAAAGACGGATTTTTAAGCATTAAATATTTTGTAAACTCGTTCGTTTTTTCCAAATCCTCAAATAAAGAAGCAATTACATCATTATAATTTTGCCAACTGAATTTGTTATTATTAATAAAGGTATTAAGCATGTAGTTCTCCTCGACTAATTTTATCAACGTATTGTTCACAAAATTTTCGCTTAATTCAGCCGGATTTTTCGATTTTAAAAATTTATTTTTTCGTATATCTAATTTTTTTTCAGCATAAAATTTAATATCTATAAGCAGTAGCATTAAATAGTGATACAATTCATACGTTTTGTTGATGCTTTCAAATAATTCTTTCTCTGTCTGATTGATGTCGCCAGCCATTCGTTGAAAATAGGCATACACCATTTGCATAATCTTTAATCTTAATAACCTTCGGCTTATCATAGAACTCCAATAAATTCAGGTTGCAAAGGTACTATTTTTTATTTTTATATACGAAGTAATTTTGAGGGTTTTTATACAAACACAATTTTTTTTAAGTATGCTTTACCTGCTATGGAGTTAAGCTGTTCTAATAAATCGTCATGAGCCAAATGTAGTTCATGTTTTATTACTGATGAATGTATTACAACATATAAAACATGATCATTGATATATAATTTATGCGTTTGCCTTGATATATACGTTCCGGATACTTCGGGCCATGCATTTATTATTTTTGTTTCAATTAATTTATTGTCCAAATGGTATGCTTCAACAAGTTCGCGTATTGCTTCACCAATGGTTCGTGTATTTTCTCTGCGTTGTTTAGGGTTCATGAGTCGTAATTTTTCCGTTTTCTATTTCAAATATACATGATTCCGATAAGTTTAACAAATTTAATTTTTCAATATGCACTATATTAGTATGAGTAATGAAAACCTGAATGTGTTCACTTACAACTGTTTTCAATAAATTTAACACGCGATGATCATCGAGCTTATCAAAAATATCATCTAAAAGCAGTATGGGCTTAGCATTAAAATGTTTCAAATAATCTAAAATAGATAATTTTAAAGCTGTTAAAAAAGTCTTTTGTTGCCCTTGTGAAGCAAAATAGCGAATGTTCTTCTTATTGAGTAAAAACAACACATCATCCTTGTGAATACCTGATGTTGTAGTTTCTGCAATCAAATCTTTTTTCAAATTATCTTTTAACAATAAATGAAACTCATTATCAATCAAAGAACTACGATATTCAAGTTCAGCAAGTTCATTGTTGCGGTTAGCAATCTGTAAATAATAACGATTAAAAAGTTCTTTTATGCCTTCAATAAATTCATATCTTGCCTTAAATAAATAATTAGCAGGTTTATCAAGCTGTACATTCATTATTTCCAACATCTCAAGTTTAGCATATTCGGGTTGTTCAGATTTTAGCAAAGCGTTTCGTTGTTTTAAAATACGATTATAATCGTACAAATAACCCAAATATATTTTATCGTACTGCGAAATAGTTGAGTCCAAAAGTTTGCGTCTGTATTCGCTTCCTTCGGTAATGATAAAATGGTCAAAAGGCGAAATAACTACAATGGGTAACTTACCTATGTGGTCAGCCAGTCTCGAATATTCTTTAGTAAAATGCTTAAAGTGCTTACGTCCTTCCCTATTTACTACACACGAAAACTCTTCATAGCTTTCGGTATTTGAATATTTGCCATAAATTCTAAAAAAGCCTTCGTTATTGCGAATATTTTCGGTATCGGTTGTATTTATAAAGCTTTTGGTTAATGATAAATAATGAATGGCATCAAGAATGTTGGTTTTCCCTGCCCCATTTTGTCCGTATATAAAATTTAACGTAGGCGAAAAGCTCAATGCTGCTTCTTCAATATTTTTAAACTGATGTAAACTAAGCTCTTTTAAAAACATATGCAAAGGTAATTTTTTAAGTTGAAAGTTCATAATACAATCTATTCAAGCACTTGTGAATTTCTACTTGTAAAAGGTTAATAAAAATACTTCCATTGGCATACCATTTCTTTTTTACTAATCTATCTCAACTTTTTGTTTTGGCTATCTCAATATCAAATCTTATTTTTGAGATATAATAACCTATAATTTTGCTAAAGAAAATTTAATTATGAAACACAAAGTAAAAACAAACTGGAAAGGTAACATGGCTTTTGAAGCAAAAGTAAATGATTTACCTTTAATGATGGATGCATCCGAAGAATTTGGTGGTCAAAACCTCGGTCCTCGTCCAAAAGAATTATTATTAGCATCTGTTAGCGGATGTACCGGAATGGATGTGGTAGCAATACTAAAAAAAATGCAAGTGGAACTTGAATCTTTTAATATGGAAATAGAAGCCGATATGACCGAAGAGCATCCGAAACATTATACAAAAATGCATTTAATATACGAATTCAAAGGGAAAAACCTCGATCGCTCTAAGCTTGAAAAAGCAGTTACGCTATCTCAAGATAAATATTGCGGTGTGTCGTTCATGTTCAAAAAATTTCTTGAATTTACATACGAAATCAGAATAATTGAATCTTAAACTAAATAATTATGTTGTACACAAATTTAAAACACGTAGAAACAGCTGATGAACTAAAGAAAATCATCAACGAAAACGAAAATGTAATGGTATGTTGTGGTCGTATGGGACCAATGTGCGTACCGGTATATGCAGCTATGGAAGAGTTGGAATCAGAATATCCTCATGTAAAATTTTACGACATGGAATTCGACAATCCCGAAGCGCATATCATTCGAAATGCTCCTGAATGCAGAGGTTTTATGGGATTACCATTTGTAATGTATTATAAAAATGGTAACGTTGCCAAAGCCACTTCGAGCATTCAAAGCAAAGAACAAATAAAAACCATCTTAGACCAAGAGTTTTCAAAGTAATATGTATCAATACGATGCCATAATAATTGGTGCAGGCCCGGCAGGATTAACTGCCGGCATTTACCTTGGTCGTTCAAAAGTTAAAACGCTACTATTGAGCGATGGAATGGCCGGAGGGCAAATGAACCTAACGCATGAAATTGCAAATTATCCGGGTATAGAAAAAATCAGCGGATACCAACTCGCATCCGTCATGAAAAAACAAGCACAAAACTTCGGTTGTGAAATTAAAACGAATATCAAAATCGAAGCACTCGAATTAAGTAGCGATAGTAAAAAAATCACACTTAATGATGGAACTGTTTTTTCGTCTAAAGCTGTAATTTTAGCTCCGGGTGGTCGTTCCAGAACGCTCGGAATCCCCGGTGAAAATGCATTTAAGGGCCGTGGCGTATCCTATTGCGCTACCTGCGATGGCGATTTTTTCACCGGAAAAGAGATTGTGGTTGTTGGCGGCGGAAATTCAGCATTAGAAGAATCCATTTCCCTTACCAAATACGTTTCTAAATTAACCATCGTTCATCAGTTCGATTATTTTCAAGCCTTCCCGCATATTGTTGAAGAAGCAAAACAAAATCCAAAAATCAATTTTGTTTTAAATTCAACCCTCTCCGAAATATATGGCAATGAGCAGCTTGAGGGTGTAAAAATAAAAAATCTCATTTCAAACGAAGAACAAGCATTTAGCACTAACGGAGTTTTTATCTTTGTTGGATATGAACCCAATACAGATTTTTTAAAAGGTCATGTGCAGTTAAATGAACGAAACGAAATTTTAGTAAACAACGATATGCAAACCAACATCAAGGGTGTATATGCTGCCGGCGATTGCATTGAAAAACGTTACAGGCAAATTACAACTGCTGTTGGCGAAGCTACAGTAGCAGCCATGGCAGTATCAGAATTTATTCATCAAAAAAAATAAAAAAATGTCAATTGTATTATTAGTCATATTAGTAGTTGTAGTTATATTTATAGGTCTTATCGTTTATAATTACCAAAAAATAAAAAAAATGCCTACAGGTCCCGAAAATCCTAATATTAAACATCTAACTGCCACTACTTTTAATCAACATATTAAAGGCGGAATTTCTGTAGTTGACTTTTGGGCAGAATGGTGTATGCCTTGCAAACTAATGATGCCGGTTTTAAATGAACTGGCAAATGATCCTAACTTGCCCATTAAAGTCTATAAAGTTAATGTTGACCAACAACGCCCTCTGGCAGCCAAATACAATATTAAAAGTATCCCATCACTTTTAATTTTTAAAAACGGAAAAGAAGTAAAACGCTTAGTTGGAGCCAAAACAAAAGACTTGATTGTTAGAGAAATTCAAAAACTTTAATACTATGGAAAGCATAAAATCGTTGCAGGAATTAAAGCAAGCCTTAAAAGACAAGGACAAAGCGTATGTTCTTTTATACAAAGAAGGAAGCGAACAAAGCATGTGTGCATTAAAAAATTTAAGTTCTACTTCACAAAACGATCATCTACCAGTTTATATAGCCGATGTAAACACGGTAAAAGATATACATCCGGCTTTTGGAATAACCTCTGTACCCACCTTAATAATTTTTGAAAAAGGTGAAATGATCAGTACTATTAAAGGATGCCAAGATGCTGATTTCTTAAAAGGATTGTTTACAAGTGCCATTTATCAGGCAAAAGCTAAAGCCGAAGGAAAGGCGCCAAAACATGTTACAGTTTATTCCACGCCAACCTGCTCTTGGTGCAATACGCTAAAATCATGGTTACGCAAAAATGGAATTCCATTTTCGGATGTTGATGTATCAAGAGACCAGCACGCAGCTCAAGAATTAGTGCAGCGTACCGGACAACAAGGAGTTCCTCAAACCGAAATCAATGGACAGTGGGTTATCGGTTTCGACCAAAAACGATTAAAAGAATTATTAGAGATTAATTAAAAAATTATAGACTATGAAAGAATTACAAGCAATTAACCAAAATGTTTTGATTGATTTAAGTGAGCAATCAAAAGAACAAAAGACCGCTTCGGGGATCATTATTCCCGATACCGCAAAAGAAAAACCCAATATGGGCAAGATTGTTAATATGAGTTCTATTGAAAATGCTGAGGTAAAGATTGGCGACACTGTAATTTATAAAGCATACAGCGGAACCGAAATAGAATTTGAACATAAAAAATACTTAGTTCTGCCCTATAGCGATATTTTAGCTAAAGTTGTTGAAACAGAAGAAATTTAATTTTTTATTTGCTTTATGTTAAGCCGTTTCGTTTGAAACGGCTTTTTTTGTTTTACGTATAATAAAATTATTTTTGCAAAAAAACATGTATCTACCGAAAATAATTATTCTTTTACTTACCTTTTTCGTTGTAAACAATAGTAGCTCTCAAAATTTAAAAGAAGGAGATTTATTATTCCAATATCTTAGTTGCGGCGACTTTTGCGATGCTATAGAAAAAGTAACTCCTGCCTATCAAAATACACACTTTTCTCACGTAGCAATTGTTGTAAAAAAAAATCAAAATCAATGGTTTGTTGCAGAAGCTGTTAATAAAGGTGTGAGTCTTACCGACCTTAATACCTTTATAGCAAGAAGCGGAAAAGAGAATATAT
Organism: Bacteroidales bacterium; assembly: GCA_035371305.1. Classification (GTDB taxonomy): domain Bacteria; phylum Bacteroidota; class Bacteroidia; order Bacteroidales; family GWA2-32-17; genus Ch61. The sequence continues at coordinate 16,014 of DAOOWN010000009.1, read as the reverse complement.
ACGTTGGAAGAGTGAAAAACTACTATATTATTCCAAAAATCATTGATATAGAACCATATATTGGAAAGCCTTACGATACCGTTTTCGACATTTCTAACAAAGCATATTATTGCAGCGAATTGGTTTATTTCTTATATAAAGACAAAAAAGGTCATCCTATTTTCAAACTAAACCCAATGACGTTTAAAGATCCGGAAACAAACGATTATTTCCCGGCATGGGTTGAATATTTCAATAAAATGAATGTTCCCATTCCCGAAAACAAACCCGGACTCAATCCCGGCTCCATGATTAATCAAACAGAAATTTATGAAAAAATATTCCCATTAAGAAAATGAAACCTATACTACATATAATATTATTTATTAGCATAATAATCACTTTTGGCATCCATTCTTCATATAGCCAAAAAACGAATATTGATAGCTTAATAAAGGGGATATCTTATATCTATTTTCCGATGGTTTTGCTGATCAATTTGGGGGCGAGAGAGGAAAAAAATTTATGTATAAACAATTTAAAGAATTACTACTTTCAAACGCGGCCAAGCCCATGCCAGATCAAAAAGAACTCCTCGATATCACTATTAATGCTTGGATTGGAAATGATGAACAAACCGATGATATTACTGTTTTAGGAATAAAAATTTAAGAAATGAAAATAATCAAATACATATTATATTCAGCTTTTATCTTTTGTTTTAGCAAACAAGCCTTCCCGTCTAACAACATCGATTCATTATTCAACGAACTTAATAAAGCAAAAAACGACACAACAATTTGGTCTTTATATCTAAAAATGGGCGATTATTACGAAAGTTTTAACCCGGATTCGGCTTTTTACTTTTACAAAAAATCACTAAATCATGCTTTACGTAAAAAACTAAAAAAACAAGAGGCTACTTCACTTTTATACCTTGGTTTTGTATATGAAGATATTGGTGCTTTTGAAAAAGCAATTGCCTATTATTCTACAGCTTTAAAAAAATACGAAAAAATAAAAGATGCCGTTGGTCTGTCTCGTTGTTACAACAATATTGGTATCGCCTATTCATACTTAGGCAATAACTCAAAAGCAATGTCATTTTTTAACATAGCACTTAAACTCTTTCAACGTTTAAAAGACAAAAATGGGATTGCCAATTGCTTAATTAACATCGGATTAATATACAGCGACGAAGGAAATTACGATAATGCCTTAAAATACCTTCAAACAGCTCTCAATATTTTTAAAGAAAATAATGATAAAATTGGAACATCCGGTTGTTATGTTAACATTGGAAATATTTATCACAAAAAAGGTGCGGACGATAAGGCTTTGGATTGTTTTATTAATGCACTAAAAATTGATGAATCTTTAGGTGATTTAAGCGGTATGTCTGTATGTTATTTAAACGTTGGAATAATTTATTCAAATCAAGGAAATAACGACAAAGCAATCGAATACTATCATAAATCGTTGGAAATTTCTGAAAAAATTGGAGACCAATATGGAATTGCTACCTGTTACAACAATATTGGAGGAATATATAGAACTCAAAACAATGTTAAAAAAGCCATAGAATACTACCAAAAATCATTGAAAATTCATGAAGCCTTGGGCGACAAACTTGGGATTGCATCTTGTTATAACAATATAGGAGGCAGTTATAAGTATTTTGGAAATTATGAAAAAGCATTGGAATATTATCAAAAATCCTTAAAAATAAAGGAAGAATTAAAAGATAAAAACGGAATTGCTCTAGTGTACGGCAACATTGCAAACCTATATATTACCATTACCGACTCTACTCGATTAAATGAAAACCAAAAAAAAGAATACCTCTTAAAAGCCATAGATTATGCTACAAAAGCATTAATATTAGGAAAGGAAATCAACGCTCTTCCCAAAGAAAATGAAGCATCCATGCACTTATTAATGGCATACAAAAGAATGGGAAATTACAAAAAAGCACTTGAATTTGCTGAAAAATATATTGAAACCCGAGATAGTTTGTTTTCCAGTGAAAAAACCAAAGCATTGGCCGAAATGGTTACAAAATACGAAGCCGAAAAAAAGCAATTGCAAGTCGAAAAACTACAAAAACAAAAAGAGTTGGACAAAAAAACTATAGAAGCTAAAACCGCCGAAAATAAAAGACAGCAATATATTATTTTTTCATCCATTGCAGTAATTATTTTGATTCTTGCATTCTCGTTAGTCCTACTTAAAATGTTTAGAGATAAAAGAAAAGCCAATATCCTTCTTGCAAAACAAAACATAGAAATTAAAACACAAAAGGAGGAAATTGCAACACAACGAGATATTGTTATTAAGCAAAAAGAACACATTGAGTACTATAATAAAAAATTGACCGATAGCATTAGTTATGCAAAAAAAATACAAGAAGCAGTACTTCCAAATTCTGAACAATCGCGAAGTATTTTAGGTAACCATTTTATTCTCTTTAAACCCAAAGACATTGTTTCGGGCGACTTTTATTGGGCTACACAAATTGACGAATGGCTTATTGCTTGCGTTGCCGATTGCACCGGACACGGAGTACCCGGAGCTTTTATGAGCATGCTCGGAATAAGTTTCCTAAACGAAATAGTACGTAAAAAAGAAATAACAAAAACCAACGATGCATTAAACGCATTACGCAAAGAAATCATTCAAGCCCTGCAACAAAAAGGCATACAAAATGAGCAAAAAGACGGCATGGACATCGCTTTTGTTGCCATCAATAAACAAACGCTCCAATGCCAGTATTCAGGTGCCAATAATCCGTTATACATCATAAAAAAGAAAAAAACAGAAATACAAGAATATGAACTGATTGAACTAAAACCCGATAAAATGCCCGTAGCCATTCATGTTTATATGGAAAGCTTTACCTATAATGAAATTCAATTAGAGAAAGGAGATTGCTTGTATTTATTCTCCGATGGTTATGCCGATCAATTTAACGGTAAAACAGGAAAAAAATTCATGAATAAGCGTTTTAAAGAATTATTAATTACAAATGCGGATAAAACGATGGATGAACAAAAACAGATTTTAGAAAATACCATAGTGGAATGGATGGGAGATACAGAGCAAACAGATGATATTACAGTGATGGGTCTAAAAATATAAAAGCCCTTGTTTAAGGGCTTTTGGTGATTCCGCCGCGATTCGAACGCGGGACCCACAGCTTAGAAGGCTGTTGCTCTATCCAGCTGAGCTACGGAACCTCAAATTTTGGATTGCAAAGATATAAAAAATATTTCTAATACAAAAAGCTTAATAATACCCCTGCTGCAACAGCACTACCAATAACGCCTGCTACGTTTGGTCCCATAGCATGCATTAAAAGATGGTTTTTCTTATCATACTGTAATCCAATAATTTCAGAAACTCGAGCACTATCAGGAACCGCTGAAACACCGGCATTACCAATCAGAGGATTAATTTTGTTACCTTCTTTCAGGAACAAGTTAAAGAATTTCACAAACAAAACTCCTCCTGCAGTAGCAATAATGAACGATGCTGCACCTAATCCAAAAATAAGAATTGATTCTTTTCTCAGAAAGACATCTGCCTGAGTTGATGCACCTACGGTTAATCCGATTAAAATAGTCACAATATCAATCAAAGGACCATTGGCAGTATTAGCCAAACGTTTTGTAACACCACTTTCTTTCAATAAATTTCCAAAGAAAAGCATACCTAATAATGGTAAACCACTGGGTACAATAAAACAGGTAAGTAAAAGACCAATAATGGGGAATAAAACTTTTTCAGTTTTGCTAACCGCACGCGGAGGCTTCATTTTAATCAAACGTTCCTTCTTGGTCGTAAATAATTTCATAACTGGTGGCTGTATTACAGGAACCAGTGCCATATAAGAATACGCCGATATAGCTATTGCTCCCATAAAGTGAGGCGCTAACTTAGACGACAAGAAAATAGCAGTCGGTCCGTCGGCACCACCAATAATACCAATAGCACCTGCTTCGTTTGGAGGGAACCCCATCAATAAAGCCAAGGAGAAAGCTCCAAAAATACCAAGCTGGGCTGCTGCACCAATAAGAACTAATTTGGGATTACTCAAAAGTGTGGAAAAATCGGTCATTGCACCTATTCCTAAAAAGATCAAAGGTGGATAAATACCTTGTAATACACCAAATCTTAAGTAATATAAAACACTACCTTCCTGATATGTACCGACCTTCAGGTTTAATGGATCAGTAGATAGAATATGTTCAGCATTTGCAAAAGGAATATTTCCTATAATAATACCAAATCCTATTGGAATCAAAAGCATGGGTTCATATTCTTTAGTAATGGCCAGATAAATAAATATCAGACCCACTAAAATCATAATAATATGACCATAAGTAAAATTATAGAATGAGGTATATCCCCAAAAAGTTTGCATCTGATTAATTAAAAAATCAAAAGTACTTGTCATAATCGATATTCTTTAACTTAATACAATAATTACATCACCTTGCATAATAGAGTCACCTTTATTGGCATGGATTTCCAAAACAGTTCCTTCAATATCGCTTTCAATATTATTTTCCATTTTCATGGCTTCCAGAACAGCTATTTTCTGCCCTACGCTTACTTTATCACCTTTATGCACATGCATTTCCAAAATAACGCCCGGCAAAGGAGATAATATTTTTTTTGCTTCAGCAGATGTAGAAGCAGGAATTGTCTTATGCTCTTCAACTTTGGGTGTATCAGTAGAGGGCACACTTGCAGGGCGAACCAGCTTAGGTGTCTTGGTAATATTCATTTCTTTGTCAATCTCAACCTTATAGGCACTGCCATTTACCGATACTTCAGCCATATTTCCTTCAACTGAAAGGATTTCGATTTCGTACTGACTTCCGTTTATTTTAAATTTAAAATTTTTCATAATACTTCTTATTTCCAATATGTTTTAGGGAATTTTCTTAAACCGTAAATTTTTGAACTCCATGGAGAGTAATTTCTTGTTACTTTATCAATAGTAACTCTGAAGCTTTCCATATCATGGATTTGATTTTGGTATAAATACAGAGCCAAACCAATAGCAGCGTTTACCTCTGCACTTTGAATAATTTCAATTTTTTCAGCTTCTTCCACTTTACCTTCTTTTATTAACTGCTTTCTTTCGCTGAATTTATTGAATTGTTTTCCAAAGTTATGAAAGAAGAGGTATATCAATATCAATCCTGCAAAAACAACTCCCATTGCAATAATTGTAAGAATAACACCATCAGGATCGTTTTCCAGGAAAAATTTGCTTTTTTCAGCAATATTATTTTGAAGTAAGATCATCATATAACCTCCTATAATGGTAAGTTTGAATGTTTCTTTGGAGGATTAACCTCTTTCTTCGTTGACAATGCCTGTAAAGCTCTAACAATTCTAAATCTGGTATTGCGCGGTTCAATCACATCATCAATATACCCAAATTTAGCAGCATTATATGGATTAGCAAACTTGTGGCGATATTCCTTTTCTTTTTCAGCAATAAAGATAGCTTTTGCATGGTCATCGCTAATTTCCTCTATCTCTTTGCTATGAAGAATCTCAATAGCACCTTTGGGCCCCATTACAGCAATTTCAGCTGTTGGCCATGCATAGTTTATGTCGCCGCGTAAATGTTTTGATGACATTACATCGTAAGCACCACCATAAGCTTTACGTAAAATAATGGTAATCTTTGGAACTGTCGCTTCACCGTAAGCATAAAGTAATTTTGCACCATGAAGAATAATTCCGCCATATTCCTGTCCGGTTCCCGGTAAAAATCCCGGAACATCAACAAAAGTAACAATGGGAATATTAAAAGCATCGCAAAAACGCACAAATCGAGCAGCTTTGCGACTTGCAGCGATATCTAAAACTCCGGCTAAATAATTGGGTTGGTTGGCTACAATACCTACCGACATACCATTAAATCGTGCAAAAGCAGTTACAATATTGGGTGCATAATCACGCTGAACTTCTAAAATTTCAGCATTATCTACCACTGCATACAATACTTCTTTTACATCGTATGGTTTATTTGGATTATCCGGAATAATTTCGTTTAACGATTCGTCAATTCTATCAATAGGGTCATTTGATTGAATATAAGGAGGATCTTCTAAGTTATTTTGAGGCAAGTAGCTCAACAGTTTACGTATTAGCAATAAACCTTCTTCTTCAGTTTGACTAATAAAATGAGCAACGCCCGATTTTGATGCATGTACTTTAGGACCACCTAATTGTTCGGTTGTTACATCTTCGCCGGTAACAGTTTTTACCACTTTTGGCCCGGTTACAAACATATAGCTGGTATTTTGCGACATGATAATAAAATCGGTTAAAGCAGGAGAATAAACGGCACCACCGGCACAAGGTCCAAAAATTGCAGAAATTTGAGGAACTAAGCCAGATGCTAAAATATTGCGTTCGAAAATTTCTGCATAACCACCCAAACTTTTTACACCTTCTTGAATACGAGCACCGCCACTATCGTTGATGCCAATTATAGGAGCACCAACTTTCATTGCCTGATCCATTACTTTGCATATTTTAGCGGCATACATTTCGGAAAGCGAACCACCAAAAACAGTGAAATCTTGCGAAAATACGTACACTAATCTTCCATCAATCGTTCCATAACCAGTAACTACCCCATCAGACAAATATTGTTCTTTGTCTAACCCAAAATCGATACAACGATGAGAAACAAACATATCAAATTCTTCAAAACTTCCTTCATCTAAAAGAATATCGATACGTTCACGGGCTGTTAATTTACCTTTTTTGTGTTGTGATTCAATTCGTTTTTCACCGCCACCTTTACGAGCTTTATCTCTCAAATCGAGCAGCTCTTTAATTTTATCTTGAATACTTGCCATGATTTATTTATTTTGTTTATTTTCACATATTTCCATTAGTACTCCATAGGTTGATTTCGGATGTAAAAACGCAATGTCTAATCCTTCTGCACCTTTGCGAGGTTGAGCATCAATCAGTTTTACATCTTTCGAAGCCAATTCACTTAGTTGCTGCTCAATATTTTTTACGGCAAAAGCCATGTGATGTATCCCTTCGCCTTTCTTTTCAATGAATTTGCCTATTGGACCTTCGGGATCGGTAGATTCCAAAAGTTCAATTTTAGTTTGACCAACCATAAAAAAGGCTGTTCTTACTTTTTGGTCTTTTACTTCTTCAATAGAGTAGCATTTTAACCCCAGTTTCGATTCATAAAATTTTATTGCTTCTTCTAAGTTCTGAACAGCAATACCAATGTGTTCAATATGAGTAATTTCCATAATAGCTAAATGTTTTGGCAAATATAGCTTTTAGAATTGAAGAATTAGAATGATTTTTAACACAAAAAAAAATGTTTTTAAACAATTACTTTGAATATATTTTTTTTATATCTTTGCTCAACTTAGAAAAAATAGCTTTTTATGAAAAAAATCAGTTTTTTTGCTGTCATCTTAACAAGTTTATTAGCTTGCCAACCTAAAGATAAACAAGCACCTTTAATTTTTTTAAAAGGTGATAATCCATATATTATTTCATTAGGAAAGTTTTTCAAAGATCCGGGAGCCACAGCCGATGACAATAAAGATAAAGACATTACAAACAAACTTACAATGACTCACAATGTTCAGATAAACGGGCCTGCAAACGGTGATGGAACAACCAAACGTACCGGAACATATACTGTAACTTATACTTGTAAAGATGCTGCCGGTAACTCTGCTACCGCTACCCGAACCGTTATTGTTAAAAATGATGCAGAGCAATATGCTACTCGATATGAACTTACTGTAAACGCTACAAATGCCAGTATTGTTAAAGACACTATTGTTAGTTCTATAGACTTAACAGTTGATGCAACTACAAATATGAAACTATGGTTTCCTAAAATGTCAGCTAAACAAGGATTTCGTATTTACGGTATGATTGCATGGGCTAATGATAATTACTATCATATAACCATACCCGATCAAAAAATTGCATTTTTTGAAAATAGCGTTCGCTATCTTTATGGAATTACCAATGCTAACTCAAATCAATTTATCCAAGACAGTAAAATAACCGACAGCATTGACCCAAGTTTTGATGTTAAATATTATTTGTACCTATACCGCTATAGTCCTACCAATGGCACTGTTCAATGGAATGATTCTCTTTGGGAAGTAATTAAAAACGATGTTGTAACAGACCATTACGAACGCTTTTAAAGAATATTACATAAATAAAAAATTAAGCTACCTTTGCAGGTAGCTTTTTTTATATGCAACTCATATTTAATAAACTTAAAATTACATTACTACGTTTGTTGGTGCTTCTTTTTTTGTTCCAACTCACACGCTTGCTTTTCTTTATTTTTAACCATTCATATTTCAACAGTGCTCATTTTACCGATATTTTAATGGCCTTTTTATGGGGAATGCGTTTTGATTTATGGGTGATCCTAATTTTTAATATGCCTTTCATTATATGGGCGTTACTTCCTATTAAATTTGAATTGTTTAAATGTAGTCGTTGTTTTTTTGTCTTAATTAACAGCCTCTTATTGCTATTTAACTTGATTGATATTGCATATTTTGATTTTACTTTAAAACGCTCTACTGCCGATTTGTTTAATCTTATCAATACCGGAAACGATGTATGGATATTACTGCCGCGTTTTCTTGTTGATTTTTGGTATATTATAGTGTTTTTAATTGCGATTATTGTTTTTTTGTACAAATCATTTCTTTGGATACCAAAACCTACTTTACCATCTTTTCATTTTACCCTTAAAAATTTATCGTTACTTTTTTTGACTTGGATTGTAGTATTTGGTTTAGTGTTTACCAATTTGAGAGGGACACGGTTAAGACCTGTTTCGCTCATGTCTGCTTCGCTTCATGCCAACCCAAACGAAGTCCCTTTGGTTTTAAATACCCCCTTTTCCATTTTAAAAACCATTGGTAAACCTATTCCCTTTATTCATAACTATTTCGATAAACCTGAAAAATACTTTAACACCAATTACATTGTTTCATCCAACAATGTTTCATTTTCGGGAAAAAATGTAGTCATCATCATTTTAGAAAGTTTTTCAAAAGAGCATATTGGTTTTTTTTCACCCCAAAACAAAGGTTATACTCCTTTTTTAGATAGTTTATTGGGCGAATCGTTAGTCATCAAACATTCTTTTGCCAACGGAAGAAAAAGCTTAGAATCGCTACCTTCAATTTTTACAAGTTTACCTGCTTTAATGGATGTTCCATATATATTAAGCCCATTTTCTTCTAATAAAATCATATCACTACCCGAAATTTTATCAAATAAAGGCTATTACACTTCTTTTTACCATGGCGGAACAAATGGAACCATGGGATTTGATGTTTTCTCTTCTATGGCCGGCATCAAAAACTACTTTGGTCGTTGGCAATACCCCAATTCAAGCGATTATGATGGCAATTGGGGCATTTGGGATGAGCCTTATTTACAATACGTGAAAAGACAATTCGACAAACAGCCAACACCTTTTTTTAGTGTTATTTATACCCTGTCTTCTCATCATCCTTACAACGTTCCCGATCAATACAAAAACATATTACCCAAAAGTAAATATGAAATTCTGCAAAGTATTGCTTATGCCGATTTATCATTAAAAAAATTTTTTAACGAAGCTCAAAAAAGCGATTGGTTTTACAACACCATATTTATTATCACTGCCGACCATGTTTATGGAGCTCATAGCGATTATTATTACAATAAAGTGGGCAGTTACAGTATTCCCATTGCATTTTATATCCCTTCGGAAAAGAATTTTAAAGGCATTTTAAATACAACAGCTCAACAAACAGACATATATCCTTCTATATTGGGATTGCTCGGCATCAACGATACTATTTTCGCATTCGGGCGAAGTATATGGGACACTACTTCTCAGCATTTCGCCGTAAATTATTTAAATGGAGAATATCATTTAATAATGAACCATCACGTTCTTTGCTTTGACGGAAATAAAACAACAGGATTGTTTAACTATACTACCGATTCCTTGTTACAAAGCAATATCATGGCTGACTCCATAAATCAACGCATTAAAATGGAAAATATTCTTAAATCAATCATCCAACAATACGACCAAGCCATTATTTTTAATCGTTTAACTCCAACTGTACGCTAAAATGGAAAATTATTATTTATTGATTATTAAATTCTTAAAATTTGGAGTAGTTGGTCTGTCCGGATTAATAATAGATTTCTCGCTTACATATTTGTTTCGGAATATTTTAAAGATTAACCAATATATAGCTAATACAATAGGGTTTGCAGTCGCAGCCACAACGAATTATATTATCAACCGCATTTGGACTTTTACAAGCCACAATCCTCATATTTTTGAAGAATATACCAAATTTTTCATTGTCTCACTGATAGGATTAGCCATCAATACCTTAGTATTATATATTTTGATTACACGCCTAAAATGGAAATTTTATTTCTCCAAGTTTTTTGCAATTGGGGCAGCCACTTTTTGGAACTTTTTTATTAACCTTATATTTACTTTTAATTAATACGCTATGACGATACAGGAAGAAATTGACCGTAGGAGAACGTTTGCCATTGTTAGCCATCCCGATGCCGGTAAAACCACTTTAACAGAAAAGCTTTTGCTGTTTGGAGGAGCCATTCACGTTGCAGGTGCTGTAAAATCGAACAAAATAAAGAAGACCACCGTTTCCGATTTTATGGAAATAGAAAAACAACGTGGTATCTCAGTATCCACTTCCGTAATGGGTTTTGAATATAACAATTATAAGGTAAATATATTAGATACACCGGGGCACCAAGATTTTGCCGAAGACACATACCGTACCTTGTCGGCGGTAGATAGCGTCATAATCGTTGTAGATATTGCCAAAGGGGTTGAAACTCAAACCGAAAAACTGAGCAATGTATGCCGAATGCGAAAAACCCCCACTATTTTCTTTATCAACAAGCTCGACCGCGAAGGGCAAGATCCATTTTCTGTTATTGACGAAATAGAACAAAAGCTAAAAATTCAGTGTGTCCCCATTACCTGGCCTATTAACATGGGCAAAAACTTCAAAGGAGTGTACCAACTGCTTACCGATAAGCTTTATTTATTTGATTCGGAAGATAAGCAAATAGCAATAGAACCATTGATAATTCCAAGCATGCAAAGCAGCAAACTCGATGAGCAATTAGGCAAAGAAAATGCTGCAAAACTTCGCGAAGATGTCGAATTAATACGAAATGTTTTTCCGCCATTCACGCGTGAAGAATATTTAAAAGGAAACATTGCCCCCGTATTTTTTGGAAGTGCGTTGAACAATTTTGGCGTTAAGGAATTACTCGAAAACTTTTTAGAAATGGCTCCCCCACCCCAAAAATCAACAACCTTAGAGCGTGAAGTAGATCCTTCAGAGACAAAATTTTCAGGCTTTGTTTTTAAAATTCATGCCAATTTACACCCACAATTCAGAGCAAGAATAGCTTTTATTAAGGTGTGCAGTGGTATTTTTAAACGAAATACGCCTTATGTTCATGTAACGACAAACAAAACATATAAATTCAGTAACCCAACTTCGTTTATGGCAGCAAAACAATCGGTAATAGATGAGGCTTATCCGGGCGACATTGTGGGGGTTTACGATACCGGAAATTTTAAAATCGGAGACTCGGTTACTGAGGGAGAAAAACTCCATTTTATTGGTATTCCCAGCTTTTCGCCGGAATTATTCAGATATGTTGAAAATACAGACCCGCTAAAATATAAACAATTGGCAAAAGGTTTAGAGCAATTAACAGACGAAGGCGTAGCACAATTATTTACACATAAACTCAACGGACGAAAAATTATTGGTACCGTTGGCGCATTGCAATTTGATGTTATTCAATTTCGTTTAGAACACGAATATTCTGCCAGTTGCCGTTACGAAAATCTACCGCTGTATAAAGCCTGTTGGTTTAAAAGCACAAACAAAAAACAACTGGATGAATTTAAGAAAAGAAAAACGGCTTTTCTTGCCGAAGATAAACAAGGAAGAGATGTTTTTTTGGCCGATTCTGCCTTTTCTCTTCAAATGGCACAAGAAAACTTCCCCGATATTGAATTTTATTTTACTTCAGAGTTTAAATAACTATAAATATGATAGTTAACTCTTTCGCATAATCTAACCTCTGATTAAGAATTAAGTCATTGTAGATGGCTCGAATTTAAAATAGTTGTGAGCTTTTTATGTGGTTTTTAAAATCAATTTCCTTAACATGGTTAGCGATGCCATGGATGCTCTTTCGATATTTATTAGGCGAGTGCTATTAAAAATATATTTGTGTGTTAAAATTTCATTTTTCGAAGCAACGGCAATCCATGTTGTTCCGACCGGTTTTTCGGCTGTTCCGCCATCCGGTCCGGCAATACCCGAAACTGCAATGGCATAATCGGTTTGGAGTAATCGTAACACCCCTTTTGCCATAGACTCCACAACAGGTTGACTCACCGCTCCATGTTCCATAATTATTTTTTCAGGAACGTGAAGAACATTCATCTTTATTTCGTTGGAATATGCAACAATGGAACCTTTAAAATAAGCAGAACTTCCGGCTATAGAAGTTAAATGGTGAGCAATGTTTCCTCCTGTACAACTTTCGGCTGTTGCAAGTGTTTGATTTTTACGTTTTAATAATTGACCTATCAACATTTCTAATGGGATATCGCCAATATTTGCCAAATATTCATGCAGCTCAAGTTGAACAAAATCAATAAATTTATCAAGTATTATTTTTTGCTCTGTTGTTAATATGGGGGTAAATAATTTTAGTTTTATAATTCCCGGTTGAGGAAGGTAGGCAACATCAATATTGTTTTTTCTTAGCAAATGGTCCCATGAATCTACTTTTTCGGCAAGCAATGATTCTGATATATCTGTAAACATAAGTGTTTCTGTGTAAGGTGGAATCAGTTTTTGATGTTGAATAAGAAAAGGGATTACTTCTTCGTCTATTAGTTTTTGCATCTCAAAAGGGACTCCAGGTAAAGCGATAAAAGTAAAATAATTCTTTGTTAAAACGAGGCCGGGTGCTGTACCGATGCGATTGGTCAAAATAACGGCATTCTGAGGAACTTCGGCTTGAGAGCGATTTTTTTCGGATAATTTAATGTTTCGTTTTTCAAAAAGTTGTCGGATATGTTGCCATACAGTATCATCGAATACAAGGGAGCAATTGAAATAGTTACAAACCGACTTTTTTGTAATATCATCCGTTGTCGGTCCTAAGCCACCTGTACAAATAGCTATTTCGGCTTTTGAATACGCGTACTCTATGGCGTTATATATAGCTTGAGCATTATCTTTTATTACTATGGTCTCAATTACAGAAATTCCTGTTTCCCATAACTTTTTAGCTATGTAGGCAGCATTCGTATTTATGGTGTGTCCGTTTAGAAGTTCGTTGCCTATATTAATTATAATGGCATTCATGACTGCAACAATTTTATTCGGTCTATTAATGGCGGATGCGAATAGGTTAATCTAACAATGATGTGATGAGGAGTTAGATGACTGTAATTTTGGGCTGCTAATTTTTTAAGGGCTGAAATAAGTGCTTCGGATTGTTGATATTTTTTAGCAAACAAATCGGCTTCTTTTTCGTTTTTTCGAGAGAAATAATTGAAAAATATTGAAATTATAGATGAAATAGGGCTAAATAATAAACCAAATGCTATAATACCAATATGAAACGATGGAGTTTCTGCTCCCAACGCTTTATTTAAAATTGGATGATTTATAAAAAGAGAGAGAGTAAATAGTAGAAAACCGGTTTGAATAAACCCCATAAACATTGACTTAATAATATGCCGTTTTTTATAATGTCCTATTTCGTGGGCTAAAACGGCTACAATTTCGTCAGTATTCATTTGTTCTATTAATGTATCAAATAAAACAATTCGCTTGTTTTTTCCGAATCCTGTAAAATAGGCATTTGCTTTCTTGGAGCGTTTAGAAGCATCGAGTATATAAACTTCTTTAAGCGGAAAATTTACTTTTTTGCAAAAATCGAAAATAGCATTTTTTAATTCACCTTCGGGCAATGGAGTTTGCTTGTTAAATAATGGGACTATAATTTTTGAATAGAAAAAAGTAATAAAAAGTGAAAATAAAACCACGATAGCCCAAGCATATAACCAGAAAAATGAACCTGCTTTTTGATAAAACGTAAAAATAGCCCATAATAGAGGCAAACCAAGTATTATAGTTAATAACAGAGATTTAACAAGGTCGAGCCAGAATGTTTTTTTGGTTGATGTATTAAATCCATATTTTTCCTCAATAACAAATGTTTCGTAATATGAAAAAGGTAAGCTGAGAACAAAATAAATCATCCCGAAAAAAGCAAAAAATGTAAGCGTTACAATAAATTCGTTTTGGATGTGAGAGCGTAAAAATGAATCAAACCAACCTAAGCCTTTAAAAGCAATAAAAGAAAATGTTAATAAAAAGAACAAAACCTCTTGTTTTATGCTAAAATTGAAATGTTCGAGGTGATATTTTTTTTGTTTCTCAAGCGTATTGCTATCATAAATATCTTTTAGTTGCTCAGGGAGCGGGAAAAAATAGCTCAAATATTCTAACCGGTTTGTCCAAATTTGGAAAATAAATTCGGCAACGAATAAAAAAAGTATTAGCAAGTACAAATAAAATTCCATGTTGCTATAAACTTCCATAATATCGTCTTAAAAACCATTCTATACCCATTAAAACACAAATAACAATCAATATCCATTTAAAGTCGATGAGCGAAACAAAATTTTCTTCGCTATAAGAAACCGGAACTATATTCGAATTTTGACTAAGAATATGGTGAATTTCTTGTAATGAATCGATCGATATACTTTTTCCACCAGATCGAAGCGCCAATTGCTCAAGTAGTTGTGAATCGGCAATTAAATTCGATGCTTCGATATTTTCTTCTTTCACAACAAATAGTCCCGATTTGCTCCATTTTTCGGATTTTGATTGTGCGGTTGCCGTCCATTTGTATTCACCCGCCGGAAAACGACCTATATTTAACGAGTAAAAGGGATTGTTAGCATCGAATGTAAAAGTATATTTGTTATTGTTACCATTAATTGACATATTAATTTCAGCATCGGTAATGGGTTCGTAACTTTTATTGTAAAGCTCAGCATTAAAAGTAATATTATCTAATTCATTGAATAGCTGCTTATTATTAATAACAAATCGCTCCTTTCGTTGGTTTGACATCAGATAATTCATCAGTTTATTAACGAATTCATTAAAAGCCACATTTTGTTGATGTTGAGCATATTCTGCCAATCGCCAGCGATAAATTCCTTCGCCGAAAACAATACCGAACTTCACATGTTCTTGCCAGTAATCAAAAGCAATAAGGGGTTTGGATGTTTGAATTTGTTTTATTTTTTGAAATAAAACTACTTCGGAACTGGGATTTAACTTATAATCGCCGAAATAAACCAAAAGTGGAGGAAAAGACTCTATTATTTCTGCATTTTCGGAACTTAAATTAAATAAATTTTCATTTTTATTAACCAATGGATAGGCATCTTCTGTTTGATTTGCTTTGGGAATAAGGATGGGCGATGGCATCAACGTATTGATTGCATTGATTTGACTTTGCCCCCCGACAAAAAATAACGATGGGATTTTTTTGGTGATAATGTTTTTTAATAACATAGAAGCGTTATTCGACTTTGAAGGCAACTGATAAAGAATAACTGCATTGGCTGTAGAAACAGAGTCGGCAGCTTTTTCGGGATTTAAAATACGAATGGAATAAGAAGGATTGGTTTCTAATGCCGATTTTATCGCTCCTATATCCGGATGCGGAATGGAACTGGCAATGATGATATGTTGTTTTTCGGAGCTGACATGCACAATGGCATATGCACTATTATTTTTTGACGAAAACTCATTTTTTATCGGATCTAGTTTAATTTGATATTTATATATACCCTCTTTGTCGTTGTTTATTACA
>DAOOWN010000008.1:0-47569 GCA_035371305.1 Bacteroidales bacterium | reverse complement strand
GAAAGGCAAAACGTTATTATTTTATTTTCCGTTCATCGAATCGATTCTTTTTTTTGCTTCGGGGCTTATCGATTTTAAATGAATACTTGGATTAGCAAGGTAGGCATAATGTGCCATATTATTTATCACTTCTAATCGTTCAAGTGCCTCTACAAGCGTATTTCCGCAAGTAAGTACACCATGATTTTGCAAAATCAGTACATCTGCATTTTTAATTTTCTCCGCTACTTCTGCAGCCAAATCGCTGGTACCCATTGTTTGATACTTACATTCAGCAAGTCGCTTAATAGTATAATATGCCTCATCACTTATATCTGTCAAGGGTTCTAAATCAGACAAAGCAAACAATGAAGCCCAAAAAGCATGTGCATGAATCACCGCTTTTACATCGCTACGAACCGTATAAACAGATAGATGCATTTTCGATTCCATACTAATCGGGTTCGATGCTTTAATCACATTTCCGGTTAAATCCATTTCAATAATATCATCTGCCGTCAATCTGTCTTTATCCATTTGAGAAGGAGTAATAAAAATAGTATTGTCCGCTTTTAAGCTAATATTTCCACCCAAACTGGTCGTCAGCTTTTGACGATACAATCGCTGCATAAACATTGCAACTTCTTGAGCATAATACAGATGATTCATAGTAATTCGCTTGTATTTTTTAATATTCCTTGTTCGGTTATATAAGCATCAACAAATTTTGCAGGAGTTATATCAAAAGCATGGTTCATGGCCGGATAAGATGAAGGGAATAATTCAATTTCTATCCTCTCTTTATTATTATAACACCCTTTAATTTTTTGTAATTCTTCGCCATTGCGTTGCTCAATGGGAATATCCATTCCTTTTTCAATTGTGAAGTCGAATGTTGTTAGTGGAGCTGCGACCCAAAATGGCACATGATGCTCGTGTGCTGCCAACGCTTTTTGATAGGTTCCGATTTTGTTTGCCACATCGCCATTTTTTACAATTCTATCAGCTCCAACCACAATGCAATCAACCTTATTTTGCATCATAAGCAACGCCCCCGAATTGTCGCTAATAATATCGAAGGATATATGCTCATTTGCCAACTCCCAAGCGGTTAGCCTTGCTCCCTGATTAAGCGGACGGGTTTCGTCAACCCAAACATGAATGGGAACACCTCTGCGATGAGCCTCGAAAATGGGAGCCAAAGCTGTACCATAATCGCCACAAGCAAGCCAACCTGCATTGCAGTGAGTTAGAACATGAATTTGCTCGCTTTTCTTTGCGAATAATTCTTCGATTAATGCTGCTCCATTAAAACCGATTACGCGACAAGCCTCCATTTCGTTTTCGGCAAATTTTTGTGCCAATAAAAGCACCTGGTTTGTTAACAAACCCTTCTGAAATGCTTGGTTAAAAACGAACTCTGCGCCTCGCTTAAGATTAACCGCTGTTGGACGACATTCAACTAACCTTGTAAAATCGTGCAATGTTACTTCACCATTTTTAATTGCCGATAGCCACATGGCGTATGCAGCGGCGATGCCTATTGCCGGAGCCCCTCTAACTTTTAACGACGCAATTGCTTCTATCACTTCACCTACTTCGGTAAGTCTAAGTAACTCAAAATCAAAGGGCAATTTTTGTTGATTAATAATGACAACTGAATCGCCATCGGCCCAAACAGACGTATAATGAACTCCGTTAACTTGCATCTATTCAATGGTTATTTCGTATATTTTACCCAAATTTTTATTCTTCAAAAAAGGTATATAATCCTGCTCATAGACGGCATCGGGCCACCATTCGGCTAAATGAAATTCCTGATTTATAATCATGACCATTTGATTGTTTGGAATACTTGTCTGTTTTTCGCTCATATAACCTACTTCGTACAATTTATCTTTTGAAGGACCAATTCGCCAAATAATTTCATCGGGTCGCCATTCTATCTGAAAATAATAAAAATCCCTGCCAAATAATTCATGGTCTAAAACAGGAGTTCTAATAGTCAGTGCCTGATACTTGTCGCTCCAACGCATTGCTTCGTATTCCTTATCGCCATGATTAAAATACTGAATAGGATAGTTAAATTTAGGTGGATCTTGGCTGGCTAAATCCCAATTGGTTGAAGCTACCACAATCGTATCGTTGAACTTGCCTTCGTATTTTTTTGCTTTTTCTTTTAAAGTACTGTTTTTATAATACTTGTAAGGCCAAAATGGGCTTGCTTTTATGATTTCAAAATCAATTTCTGAGTAAGAAGTTGTGTGAATTTTTTCGCCATCCGGATTCCCTTTAGGAATATAACCTGAATTACTGTAACGACGATTATTCCATTCACTTAAGTCTTGCGTAATAAGCCAAATAGCATTTGTTATACCGTGCCAAACATGATTTTTATTAAGCAAAGGAGGCATTTTAACCTTAGCTGTGATTTTCCCGTAGGTAAAACCGACTCGGGTCATAACACCAACATTTAATTTTGCAGCTTTTTCTAAGGTTTGATTTTGGGGGTTCCAAATTTCTATATAGTCATAGTTATCTTTTACTTCTTTGCATGGGCAGTCAACATTTCTAATCCACGAATGAATACGATGAATGGTATCTTTTTCGAATCGTTGTTTATTTTTTAAATATTCCTGAGGAGTATAATCGTTCTGGCTCCAATCGGCTAAAACCGGTATGGTATTTAATTTAAAATTTCGGTTTTCGTGGCTAAAAAATTGCTCAAACAACGCTTTTTCAAAAATTCGATGGCTACTGCCACACATACTATCTTCTGCATAATTCAAGGTTTTAATCGGCAACTTTGTTTTATCTACATAAATACCATTTCCGGGCTTAATAGCTAAAGATAAGCTAAAAATTGTACTGTCTAGATAAATGGAAACTCCTTCTTGGTTTGGATTATCAACCAAAAAATATTTATATGGATTGACAAAAGTGCCCTTTTCGTCGGTTTTATTGATAAATTGAACATAATCTGGTATTTTTTTTAGTGCTTCTTCTGTACAAACAACTATCATTGCACTGTATTTTCCCATACGTGGATTTCGTTTCCATGCGTGATTTGTATTCCCTTTGTTTCTGTTGTCTTTTAACACCCATAGAGCATCGGCCATTGCCTGCTCTTCGTATGTCATTTTATTTTGTTTTGCTTTTTTTTCTACATCTGCTTTCCATTCAGGAACGTTGGATATGGACTGAACTACTTTTTTTATTTTATCTTCGTCAATAAAAAAATCATCGAATGATGCACCAAAGTACTTCTTTTCAAAACGTGGATTGCCAACAATTTTAAAAGAGTCTGATATAAAATCTGTTTTAATTTCTTTAAAACCAATAGTAGTATCAGACCAACTCCCATAAAAATTTTCGTAGCTCCACTCGTGGTCTTCCGGAAACTTATACGATTCATTTTGATAATATATTTTATAATATAAACGACCGTTATCCTTTACTTTAAAGCTAACTTTTACTGAACTTTCTAATGTATTTGTTTCGTTGTTTAAAAATTTATACGGAAATTCGATGCCTTGAGTAATGATATCTTCCGTATTTATAGCATATGTCTTTACCTTTTGTGGCAAATTATAGCCTATTTTTACATCGCTTATCAGTTTATTTGTGGGAGCCAAAGGTTGACATTTAATAAATGAAAAAAATACGACTATAAACGTTAAATGAATGAAGGCTTTCATGATTGAAACTGTTTTGGACAAAAATACGTATAAAGTTTTAAATGTTTAAAAAAGCCATTTAAAACAGTAAAAAAAATATGAACACCATACGGCTAACAATACTTTTTCTTGGTTTTAGTGTTGTTTTAAGATCGCAAAATCTTAATCCAACAGAAGACAAGGCTCTATTAAACATCAAAGTAACCAATTTTTCGTCGAAAGCTCTCAGTGGCGAAACGGTAATGTTTATTAGCAAAAAAGACGGGAAAGAATATATCGTGAAATCTTCTGCAACGGGCAATGCTCAACTACTTTTGCCAGAAGGGTCAAAGTACGATATAAAATATCGAGATTTTATGGAGCAACAAGAATATTCGTCCATCGAAATTCCCATCCAGCCCGGAGCTTTTACCTACGATTTAACTATAAAATTTGAACCTGCCAAAACCTATACACTGAAAAATGTACATTACGAAACCGGCAAAGCAACCTTAACCCAAGACTCATATCCGGCTTTAAATAATTTGTACGAAGCACTTAAAGAAAAGCCAACCCTTGAAATTGAAATAGCAGGACATACCGACAACATCGGAACATACGAAAAAAATTTAACTCTTTCGCAGGAACGCGCTAACTCAGTAAAAAAATATCTGGTTGCGAAGGGAATTAATGCAAATAGAATTACGGCAAAAGGGTATGCCGATACTCAACCCGTTGCTTCCAACGATGACGAAACCGGAAGAGCAAAAAACCGCAGAACTGAAGTAAGAATAATTAAAGAATAAAAAGATTGTTTAAACAAGTAATTAAACATACGTATGAACAAATAAATTTAAATAAATTTGTATTTTTTCAAATAAGTTGTTTATTTTGTGATTGTTATTTAAAAATCTTTTGATATTAAAAATTTAACCCAACGCTATGATTTTAAAACATATATTATTTTTATCGTTTTTCTTGTCTGTTTTAGACTTAACGGCTCAACGGCACAACGATATCTTTGTAAATAAATTCTTAAAAGCCGAGCAACTTATAGAAAAAGGCGACTTCCCCTCCGCTTTGGTCATATACAAAGAACTATTAGCAGAAGAACCGGATAATGCAAACATCAATTTTAAAACAGGATTTTGTTATCTCAACACCGTTTTAGAAAAAACCAACGCCATTGAATACCTCGAAAAAGCTGTTCAAGACATCAACTCAAACGCCGACATCGACGACCCCGACGAACTTGCTGCACCACCCGAAGCGTTGTATTTTCTTGCTAAAGCATATCATCATAATTATCAATTCACAAAAGCGTTGCAAATCATTGACTCACTTAAGCAAGTCATACCAAATTACAAAAAAGATTTTACTGAAAATGTTGAAGAATTAGAAGAGTATTGCAAAAACGGTCAAGTCTTAATGAAATACCCCATCAAAATGCAAATCACCAATTTGGGTGGCACCATTAATACCGAATACGATGAACATAGTCCGGTTTTTTCGGCAGACGAACAAGTGCTCATTTTTACATCTAAAAGGAAATCGGATATTCATCCTGCCAAAACAGATGACGGACAATACTACGAAGATATTTACATAAGTAAAAAACTCTCTGACGGTCAATGGGAGACTCCGGTACCCATAAGTCCCAAAATTAATACGGCAACGCACGAAGCATCTATCGGACTTTCGCCAGATGGACAAGAGCTCTATATCTATAAAGATGAATCGACCATGCTCAATCCGCGTGATGGGAACATCTACGTCAGTAATCTTGTCGGAGACGAATGGACAACCCCATTAAAACTAAATATAAATACAAAATACAACGAGAATCATGCAAGTATTTCAGCCGATGGACAAGAACTTTTCTTTACCAGCGACCGACCCGGAGGATACGGAGGTTTAGATATTTATATTGCAAAACGACTTCCCAATGGCGAATGGTCTATACCACAAAATGCCGGTCCAAAAATAAATACTTCCAGAGATGAAATCAGTCCCTACATTCACCCGGATGGAGTTACATTGTTTTTTAGCAGCAAAGGCCATAATTCACTTGGTGGTTTTGATATTTTCTTTTCTATTAGAGATGATAGCATGAACTGGAACGAACCAACCAACCTTGGATACCCCATAAACACCCCCAACGATGATGCATTTTATGTACCTACTCCCGATGGTGCCAGAGCGTATTATGCATCCCAGCAAACCGGAGGCATTGGTCGCAACGATTTATATGTAATAACCTTGCCCAAGAGCGAAGAAAAACTGCTAACCGTTATGAGCGGTTATATTACCATGGGAAATGGACAACTACCCGAAAACGTAACCATTACTGTTACAGATGAGCTTACAAAAAAAGTTATCGGAATATACACTCCAAACTCCAAAACCGGAAAATATCTTTTTATACTAAAATCAGGCAAACGATATTTAATTACGGTTGAAAATGATATTTTTCTGCCATATACCGAAGTTTTGGACGTAAGCGACAGTTCTGCTTATCAAAAAATTGAGCGTCCCATAACACTTGAACCCATCAACATTAGAAACGTACAACACGATTTCGAATACCATTTTAAATCGAACCAAACCGAACTTTCTTCAGAAGAAGGAATGTCATTTATAAAAATTGCAAAAATTTTAAACTATTTGCCTGAATTTTCGGCTCGTATCGTTTTACCAAAAGAAAACGATTTTCCTGATTTGAATGAAATCAGAGCCGACATCTTATCAGAAAACCTTACAGACAAAGGCATTCCATTGACAAGAATTCAGGTCGAAAAAACAGCATCAAAAAACCCGAATGTTCTTAATTTATTTATCATTGCCAACGACACCACTCCACCGGTTAATAAACTAACAACCCAAACCGATGTTCAAATTAAAAACACTGACATTAAAGAGCCGGAAATTAAAGAAAGTAAATCTAGCCTCATCATTTTCCCTATATACTTTACCTTCGACAAACATGTTTGTCAAGCCAATGAAGAAAACCTGAACAAATTAGTCGGATGGCTCAATAAAAACAAAAAAGCAAAACTCGAAATAATAGGATATACAGATAATATGGGAAGTGATAATTACAATATTAAACTAAGTAAACGCAGAGCCGAGTATGTAAAAAAACAACTTATCAGTTTAGGAATCTCCGAAAAACGAATAACAACTCTTGCTATGGGTAAAAAGAATCCTGTTTCAACCAACGAAACCGCAGAAGGAAGACAATTGAACAGAAGGGTTGAATTTAAAGTTACTAATATTAAAAATCCGGATATTGAATTTTTAAATAAACCAAGCGTATTTCCTAACTCAAAATAGAAATAATATGAAAAACAAAATAGCTTTTATTTTAATCATCTTGCTTGTTCATTCTGCATTTGCACAAAAACCCAATTATAAGCAATACATTATGGATGCATCAAAACACATGCAACTAAAAGAATACTCACTAGCCATCGAAAAATTAACATGGTGTTATAATCAAGACAGCACAAATGGCAATGTTAATTATATGCTTGGTAAAGCCTATTACATTACCGATCCAACTTTAAAAAAAGCAATTCCTTTCCTTATAAAAGCGAAACCTATAACTACTTCCTACAATGATGCAAATCCTAAAGAACGAAATGCTCCGGTAGAAAGTTTATTTTTACTTGCAAACGCATATTATCATAATTATAAATTTGAAGAAGCACTGCCAATAGTAGATGAATATATTCAAAACAATCCCCCTCAAAAAGAAGACGCTGTTCAATTAAAAAAATACATTCAAAATGCCATTGTTTTGTATAACAACCCTTTGCAAATAAATATCATTAATTTAGGTTGTAATGTTAATTCGCCATACGACGACCACAGCCCTGTTTTTAGTCTCGACGAAAAAACAATGATTTTTACATCCAAACGTAAGGGTAGCACCGGCAATTTTAAAACTTCCGACGGACAATATTTTGAAGACATATACATTACTCACAAAATAGACGAACAATGGCAAACACCGGTTAAAATCAGCGACAACATTAATACGATGGAACACGAAGCTTCGGTGGCATTAAACGCAGACGGAAGTGAACTTATCATATACAAAGACGATGTAGGCGATGGAAATTTGTACATTAGCAATTTTAACGGCAACGAATGGAGCAAACCAACCATTTTATCATCTAACATCAATTCAAATTATGACGAAAGCCATGCCTCCATATCTGCCGATGGCAATACGCTTTATTTTAGCAGCAATAGACCCGGAGGTTTTGGCGGATACGATATTTATATCAGCCATAAACTCCCCAACGGTGAATGGAGTTTAGCCACCAATGCCGGACCTACAATCAATACAGACAAAGATGAAAACGGTCCTTTTATTCATCCCGATGGTTCTACACTCTATTTCTCAAGCAAGGGACACAACTCCATGGGTGGATATGACCTTTTTTATAGTGTTTTAAAAGAAGATAGTACTTTTAGCAAACCCGATAATATGGGATACCCTATCAACTCTATTGACAACGATGCTTTTTATGTAATTTCAGCCGATGGCAAACGAGGATATTACTCAAGTGTACAACAAGGCGGCTGTGGTGCAAGAGATATTTATCTGGTCGATTTGCTTTCCGTTCCCGAACGATCTGTTGTTTTAATAACCGGTTTTCTTAGAAAAGCCGGAAGCAATGAGGTCGTTAAAGACATTATATTGTCAATTTATGACAGCAACCATAATTTAATTGGCAATTTTAAACCCAATAAAAATAGCGGAAAATACACCCTGGTACTTCCCAAATCGAAACAACATTACACGTTTAAGGCCCAAGATGTTATTTTTGAAAACAATCAGTTAGAAATACCCGAAAATTCTTCGTTCTATATATTGCAACGCCCGGTAGAAATGGAGACAATTGGAATTGTTAAATAGTTTCGAACAGCTACAATATTGAACCATAAACTTATTTTATTAAACAGGCTTCGTTAAGCGCTACGCTTAATAATTTAGAACGTTTATTAAAAAAACGACGATTTTTATACCCTACTACCCATTGTATGCCTTGTACTGCATTAGTAATAAACATTTCATCGGCTTTCTCCAATATTTCTTTATTAAAAGAAATTTCTCTACAACTAACGCCCATTTTTGGTAAGAGTTCTTTTAACAAAAACGCTCTCATTACTCCTTCTACGCAGCCATCGGTTAAAGGCGGCGTATAAAGTTCACTTCCATATAACAGAAAAGCGTTAGATGAAGTTGCTTCCACAATCATACCCTTATCGTTCACAATAAATGCATCGTCCAGATTATTATTTTTAGCCCACAACGACGCCAATGTATAAATCTGCGAATGATTTGATTTAATTGAAAAAAAAGGATGAACAGGCTTAAACATCATATCATATACATCGATAAGCTTTCCTTTTGTATTTAACAAGAATTCCTTTTCTTCAGAAGCAAACGACTCTAAATACCATTCAACGTTATTCGTTTCGGGCAGATATTTTCCTTCGCCGCTTCTAAAAAAACTCAAACGCAACCGTGCACTTCCAAAGTGCTTATTCGATTTCAACAATCGAGCAATAGCGTTTACAAACACTTTTTTATCCGGTAAAAGTGAATCGAACATCATTATTTGCCAAGCTTTTTCAATTCTTTGGTAATGATATCCGAACAAAGGCACCTCGAGACCAAAAGCACGCATCGACTCAAAAAAACCATCGCCATATCGCACAGCCCTTGAATCGATTGAAAACTTTACTTCTTCTCGTCTTATCAATTTATCGTTAACAATTACAAATGAACTGTTTTTAATCATGGTTAAGAATAATTTTTAGTACTTCTCGCAAATCAGAGTTGGGTGCAATTAAAATTCCTTTTATTCCTGCCGCTTCGGCTGCCTCAACATCTCGAATCTGGTCGCCAATCATCCACGATTGTGCAACATCTATATCAAAACGAGCAATGGCTTTTTCGAAAAGCAACGGCGATGGTTTGCGACAAATGCAACGACTAACATCCGGATGATGCGTACAGTAATAGAATTCCAAAATTTGAATAGTATGCTCGTTTAAATACTTATTTACTTGTTGGTGCAACTGCTCCACATCGTTGATAGTATATATTTTTTTTGCTATTCCGCTTTGATTGCTTACTACAATAAATTCATATCCTTCTTTTTGAAGAGTCACCATTGTTTCTACCACACCATCATTAAAACGAAAGTCCTTAAACGAATACGTGTAATAGCTTTCATTACTATTGATAACTCCATCACGATCGAAGAAAACAACCTTTTTCATTGATTCAAAATTAAACTAATAAAATTCTCTAGCAGTTCGGGCATGAAAAGCAAAGGCAATAAAAAACCAACCAAAGCACCCCAAAAATGGACATCATGGGCAACATTATCAGCATTTCGTTTAGCCATGTAAACACAATATAACAGATAAGCCGGTCCAAAAACATATGCAGGAATGCAAATCGGTATAAACATGATATAAATCTTATTTATCGGATCCAATAAAAAAGATGAAAAAAGGATAGCCGATACAGCTCCCGACGCTCCAACAGCCGAATACGAAGGGTTGTTTTTATTTTTAAAAAAAGACGGAATAGTAGCAACAACGCCCGCCAATAAAAATTCCATCAAATACAGCAACGTCCCCAATTTGCCAAAATAAAAAGCAAAACCCGATTCTACCAGCATTCCAAAAAAATACAATGTCAGCATATTGAAGATTAAATGTTCCCACGAAACATGCAAAAAAATATGCGACAAAAAACGATAATACTGATTAAATCTTGCAATATCGTAGGGAATAAAAGCTCCCTTTGCAAACATTAAACGATTTTGAAAAGCCAAATAACTCGTTAATGCTACAATTATAATTATAAAAATAGTAAACATTAATAAACTGCTGTTTTCACAACCTTATTACCTCTGTTTGTTTCTACTGAAATCAGATAAAGGCCTTTAGGAAGATTTATATTGCTTGAAATTTCTTGGCTACCCTGCAACAATGAACCCTCGTACAAAACCTGTATCGGTTGACCTATGCTATTAAGTAAGCAAATTCGGGATGTTGATTCAACTGACGAGAAAATGGATAAAGTTAATTGGTTATCCTGATAAAAAGGTTTACAGGTAAAATTATCATTTGTTAACTCTTGAATAGAAGTCGGATTGTAAACTCTGAACTTCCAATATCCGTCCGGAGCAGGCATGGGTCTAACCTGTTCTTTTCCGGAGTTTGCTTTTGCCCAAATGTAGTAATAAACATACGTCCCTGAGGGCTGAACAGGAATTTCCCCTGTCCAAGTATGATTGGTGCTATTGGTTAATTGCATAGGCACCCATACGTAAGGTTGAGTGGTATCGGTTCTGTAATAAATTCTAGCTTCCTGAATATTGGTTTTATGATGAATATAAGCATTTACCTGATAGTTTGTCCAAATATTATCGGTATTGGGCAATGCCTGATGCGAAATTAGCAAAGGGTTTACAGCACCAATTTCATGTGTAGTACAATGAATAGCACCGCTTTGCGAAATAATTGAATTTGCATTTATGCCAATAACGCGATAGCCCGGCATTGCTTCTCTATAAATACGTAATGCAGTTGTGTCGTACTGAGTATAATACGTCGGAACAAGTATCGTTTTGTTGATTATCAACGAATTGGTATAAGTTCTGTAATAAGCTCCACTACTGGGCCATGAACCACTTGTACTAGGAGGCATAGGAATGCGTACTACTTTGAAGGGAGTTCCAAATACTGAATTAAAGTTATTTAAAACGTAATTTAGATTGGTTTCTATTTGCGGACCATCTGAAATACCATTTGGATATTGTCCAACCAATAGTGTTTCTTCGTCAAGCATTTTAAAGTGCATATCGATATGATGAATTCCATCGTAAGGAAGCACATCCATTTTAATGTAACGATTGATACCCAAATAATCGCTAACAATATTATTAATATCTTGCTCAGTTTTGGGAGTTTGATTATAACTACTGGTGGTTGCATTTTCCGTAAGAATTAATTTACTGCTAAATGCTGTTCCAAACCCATCGCTTACCCAGTTACCACCGGTTGCTACCAAGTCGGTAGGAGGTTGCGTACATTGATAAAGTGGCAATTGCATTAAAGTTGCAAATTGCTGTGGTGATGCATCGTCTTGCGGACGAGGACGATTATATACCCAATCAACCAGATAAAGCGAATCCACCTCATTGGTATAAATATTATTTGGGCCAAAGTCTCTTATCCAGACACTATTTAACGAAGCTATTAAGTAACGAATATTGGTAGTAGGAATATTGTTGTTGATTAAATAATTTTTTACAGTGTTTGAATCGCTGCAATACACATACACGCGTGCTTCTTCGCGAGCATATTTAATTATTTGGCTTAAAAAGGTCTCATAACCCGATATCCATGAAATCAGCACACCTTGCATTTCTTCCCACTCGGCAGCATTTCGTATTGGCGAAACCGGTGGATGTGTAATTCCCTTTAAAACAGGTGGTTTGTAATTTGGCAGCTCGGCCTTTTCCTTATCGCTCAAATAATTTGGCAAGCCAAGTTGTTGGCTAAATAAAAAAGTTTGAATAAACAAACTTACTAAAAGTAAAATAGATGTTTTCATTTCAATATATTATTTAAGTTTTAAAATTTCTAATATCATTTCTTCATAATTAACTTTTGCTTTGTGTTTAAAAAGAAAATTGTTGCCCAGCAAACCCAAAACATTATATTTTTCTTTGAATTTAGCACGAATATGCGACATATCCATTACCATAACGTCATTTATTGTTAAAGAAAATTTTGACAAGTAAATAGGAACTTTTTCTGCCATTGTAAATTCTACTTCACCTTCGGGCGAAATACCAACAATTTCAACGTCAGGCAACGTCTTTTCTGTCAATAAAAGATGTTGTGCAAATTTGCTTTCTACCATATTAACTTGAGCACCCGTATCGAGAATAAAATAGCCCATCTCTTTATCCAACTTTCCTTTTACGCCTAAAAGCCAGTTGCCATCCAGGCTTTTGACTTTATATAATCGTATTGTTATTGTGCTCATCAATAAAAATTAAAACGACGATAACGTAGCCTCTAATGCTTCGTCAATTAACTGTTGTGGAGGCATTTCTATAAATCCCTGTTCGCTTAAATGATGTATGGTATTTCGAGCATGACTTATGTCTTTTTTAGCTATATCATATACCTCCTGCCAGCTTAGTTTAATACGAGCCACACCATCTTTAATTGCCTGAATCGCAACATCGGCTGCTTCTATGGGAAAAACATCTGCCTCATCCATGGTTGGAACTATTTTGTCGGGATTTATTCCGTTTTTCATAGCGAAATCAGCCAACGAATGTGCTGCTGCAATTGCCATATTATCGGTAATCTTGCGAGCTCTAACAATTAATGCACCTTTCAATATACCCGGAAAACCCAGCGAATTGTTTACCTGGTTCGGGAAATCGCCTCTGCCGGTAGCAACAATATGGGCACCGGCTTCTTTAGCAGCATAGGGATAGATTTCGGGGACGGGATTTGCACAAGCAAAAACAATTGATTTTTCGTTCATCGAGCGAATCCAATCTTGTTTTACGGTATCGGGACCGGGAGTAGATAGTGATATTAACACATCGGCTCCTTTCATTGCCTCTTCAATAGAGTTTACCTGCTGAGGATTGGTTTTAAGACAAAGCTCCCATTTGCGATAGTAGCGTGCATCTGCCTCTATATCTTTACGTCCACGATGCAAACCACCTTTCGAGTCGAATATCATCATTTTGCTTGGGTCGGCTCCATCGGCAATCAAAAGACGGGCAATGGTTGTATTAGAAGCACCTGCACCGAACAAAACAAATTTGGTATCTTCAATTTTGCGATTAGTAATCCTTAAGGCATTAATAATACCGGCAAGGGTAACACTGGCCGTTCCTTGAGCGTCATCATGCCAAACAGGAATTTCGCATTCTTCGCGTAAAACATCTAAAACTTTAAAGCAATTGGGTTGAGATATATCTTCTAAATTTACAGCTCCAACACTTGGTTCGAGCATCTTTACAAAATCAATTATTTTTTGAGCATTGGGTTCTCCTTTTTCATCTCTACTATTTATGCAAAGTGCAATACCATCCACACCTCCTAAATATTTCATCAAAAAAGCTTTGCCTTCCATAACCCCCATTCCCCCTGAAGGTGAACAATCTCCATCACCCAAAACACGAGTAGAATCGCTAACAACAGCAACCAAATTACCTCTATTTGTTAAATCGAACGAGGCATCGTGGTTGTCGCGAATACTGGTTGAAACGATCGATACTCCGGGTGTGTACCAGACATTAAACCAATTAAATCCCGGGACAGGAGCCTTAGGCATGGTAACTATTTTACCTTTATAAAATTGATGAGCAAGTTCTGCCAGTTTTTTCAGGAACATGGTTTTTGCTTTCGCTTTTTGAGCTTCATTTAGTTGTTTAGATAACACCTCATCTAAATTGTCGAGGTTTAGGTTTATTTTTTCCATTGCTTTTATTTTTATACTAGCAAAGATAGATTTTAATTTGAAAAGTTAAAAATTCAATTTTTTTGATTTTTAAACCAAAAATCAGTATTGTTAATTGATTCCCCCCTCTTCATCGTTCATTTTTAATAACGCTTTTCGCTCTTCTTTGGTCTTAATACCAAAATTATAGCGAACATTTATTCCTACTCTTTGATTATCCGTATATCGATCGCCATTACTATATATGCCTCCCTGGTTAAAAGTAAATTTATTGATATTGGTGTGTAATACATCACGCATGTTAATGGTTACGGTGAGCTTTCGGTTTAAAAAATTTTGACTTAATCCAATGTTTAACTGGCCGAATGTTTTCAGCTCATAAAAATTCCACATACCATTTGTCATCATAAAACCGCTAACGGTTAATTTGGTTTCTTTCGACAATTTCAGTTGGTGAAATGTAAAAAACCTCCAACTTCCACGCTCAAAATGCAGTGGTTGATTTTGATACAAGCCATCATAGACATCATAATTATATTGTGTTCCAATGCCAAAAAAATATATTCCTCCGGGAGGTATCCCTACCATTCCTCTTAAGTATGTTTGTTCGTTACGGCCAATATTGTCTTGTGTTCGTAAAACAACGCTTTGGTAATTGGTGTCGTTGTAGAGCACTGATGAAAATATATTGCGAGTATAATTTTTCCCTACAGCAAAAATGGGCATGTCGTTAAAGCTAATATTCCATTCGATGTTGTCAGTATATTGCGGCTTTAGATACGGATTGCCTGTTTCGTATGTAAAATCATCCACATATCGAATAGCAGGACTTAAATCCTGATAATTAGGGCGTGTTATGGTTTTGCGATAAATGATATACGAAAACAACTCGATGCCCATCATCTTTATTATCTTGCGACTTAAATACACATAAGGGAAAAAATCGATTCTGTTTTGACTAAAACCCGTATCGGTCGGAATGGTTTGTTGCCCATTTAAAAAAGTATGCTCGGCTCTGACTCCGGCTTTTAAAATAATGCCGGCAAAAAGTGTTTTAGAAGCTTGAAAATAGACTGCATTTATCCACTCAGAATAATTAAACGACTTTGTTCTAATTGTATCGTCTTTATATCCACCTAAATATTCATATTGATAATTTGAACTGCTTTGCATATATTGAAACGAGCTTTTTATGCCGCTTTCAATTTTAACTTTAATGGGAAGCTCATAGGTAACATCAGATTGATAAACAAGAAAATGTCGATTTTGCTTAAGTTCACCTTTACTATCCAATTCGGAGGATATAGGATTGTATAAGTGTGAATAATTCCATTGCAAAGAAGGACTGAGATTTAAGTTATAGCTTAACTTGTTCTCCCATTGTGAACCTAAGGTATCCCATTTTTTAAGCATACCAAAATCTTGTTGAAGATTGAAAAACGAGGCACTATTTTCAACATTATTTACACTTTCAAAAAGAGGCGATTCGTTTACGCTAAAAATGTTGTTTTTACTCTCCGAAATAGCATTTCGCAATCCGGCATTAATCCTACCATCGTAAGAAAAACTTAACTTTTCTGTTTTTTCATAATTAACGCCATAACCTACATATACTTGATGTGCAGCCGTTTTGTTTTGTGTCGATTGATTTAGTACAGTGTCTGATTTTAACATTCTGACGGCATTTATCTCGTCCAAGCGACCATCGTAATTGTAATTAAAATTCAAATACAACGAAGTTTTTTCAAGGCTGTTATTATAGGTAAAACCCGCAAAACGATTTCCCATTATTCCCTGATTCATACCCATATTGACAGAGCCAAACCGACCAATTCGCACCCCTTTTTTTAACACAATGTTAATGATTCCTCCGGTGGTAGCAGCATCGTATTTAGTGGAAGGATTGCGTAATACTTCTATTTTTTCAACATTGTTTGGCGGCAAACTTTTTAATATGGTTGCTATATCTTGGCTACTCATTTTTTGTTCGCGGCCGTTTATGTAAATTGCTGCCGGTGTCATTCCCGAAATATAAATACCTCCATCCTGATCGACATATAAACCTGGCGTGCTTTCAATTACTTCCATGGTATTGGTGCTTGTATTGGCTACCGGTTCAGGGTCAATGATGGTTTTATCTTCCTCTTGCCTTATCAAAGGTTTAGGAGCAGATACCGTAACCTCGTTAAGCGACAATGCTTCGGGTTTTAACTTGTAGTCAAAATATCGTATGGTTGGACTTACTTTTAATATCGATTCGTTGGTCTTATAGCCTATAAAACTGATTTTTAGAATATACAAACCATCATTTATATTTTCAAACGTTGCTTTTCCTTCGGCATCTGTAACTGCATTTTTTTGTGCTCCATTTTCTTTGTTTGTAATTTGAACATGAGCACCGGGTAAAAAAACATTTTTTTCATCACGAACTATAATTTTAATGTTTTTCGATTGAGAAAATAATATCATCGTTGATGATAAAATGAGCAAAAAACAAAGCAAAAACTTATACATGTAAGTTGTTTCAAAAACGTGCTAAGATATAGAAAATTATAGTAACAAATGCTTCTGCTATATTTTTATTAATGCAAAAATATCCATCGATAGTGCAACGCCCATATGCAAAAAACATCCTCCAACAATTGAACGAGAATACATGGCCAAAACACCTAAAATGTATCCGCCAAAAACACTGCTAATTGCCTCACCCAATGGTTTTCCAAAATGCAAAAAACAATATATGCTTACCATTGGAATAATGGCATCTTTGCCTAACACGCTAAAAAGACCCAAAACCAATATACCTCTAAATAAAAATTCAACCCAAACAAAATCAAAAACATATACCGTTTCATAAATCCAAATCCAACACGATTTGGCTATTCCTAAAAAATCTGACGATAATTGAGGTTTAAAAGTCGGGTATGTCGATAAAAACGAAGCAGAATAAGAAGCAATAAAAGCCAATACTACAATCGGCATTAAAAACAACAAATAGGTTCTGAATTTTATCTTTTTAAAAGAAAACCAAAAAAATGCATCTCCTTTTGATTTTAGATATTTCCATAGTAATATTGCCGGCAAGGCCACAAAAAAAATGTTCCGTATATTTACAAGCAATTTTCTTAAAACATACACATGGGTTGAGTCTTGCAAACTATGTACTATGGGCGAAATGTAAAAATAAGTAGCCGATACGGATAACGAAAACACAACCCCTAAACTTAGCAACCATAACCTTTTCGATTTCCAAATGTCCTTTTTATCTTTAAGCACCCACGCTAATAATGTAAAATAAGCAAAACTATAAAAAAGCATGTACCATAAAATCCCGCTGAAATTTTTGGCCAACGGATACAAAACGTTTTTTTCAAAACTAAAATAAAAATTGATAAAAATCGAAATACTCAGAAAAACAAGCAAAAAGAGAAGCTTTTTCGATACAAAATGCTCCCGAACCATCTCTTTAAAAAAGCCTGAAAAAGGAATCTCTTTTTGCATCAATATTTAGTACAAATTAAGTAAAATATATTATTCTTCGGATAATTCATCTAACTCCTGCTGAAATGCACTGAAAATGTTTGCTCTTGAAATAAACCCTACATATTTTCCCTTATTCAACACAGGTAGATTGTAATTTCCGGTTTTATGGAATATTTTAATTACTTCCGACATGGGGTCGTTAATGTTAATAATACCGTTGGGCATATAACTTAAATCGGTGACCTTCATTGTGTCATAATATTTTTCATTAAATATCAAGTGCTTAATGTGGTCGAGAAAAATCAACCCCAAAAAGTTTTTTTCATCATCCACTACAGGATAAACATTGCGACTCGATTTACTAATCACACCCGTTAAATCTCTTAGTGTCATTTTCGGTGATACCGGAACAAAATTGTCTTCAATAAAATCTTCAACTTTCATCGAAGCCAAAACATTTTTGCTTTTATTATGCCCAAAAAAGACACCTTTTTCAGCTAAGTGTTGAGTATAAATAGAATATCTAAAAGCCATACGAACTATTCCATACGAAGCTGAACTCACTACCATAAGTGGAATAATCAAATCATATCCATTGGTAATTTCGGCTATCAGGAAAATGCCCGTTAAGGGCGCAAACATAACTCCCGAAAGCATACCGGACATTCCAACCATAGCAAAATTACTGGGAACAACATAAAAGCCCAACAGATTTAATAGTATAGCAACAAAAAAGCCAATGCTTGAACCAAGAAATAATATTGGAGCAAAAATACCGCCAATTCCACCCGTTTCAAATGTAAAAAAAGTAGCAAAGGACTTTAGCACAATTAAGCCAAAAAACATGATTAATACTGCATAAATACTGTCTTTATATGCATAAAAAGGGCTGTTTAAAAACAAAAAGCTGTAATCACCGTGTAAACAAGAATTTACAGTGGAATATCCTTCACCAAAAAGCGATGGCATAAAAAACATCATAACTCCTAACAAAATTCCTCCAAAGAGCCACTTTTTCCAATGTCTGTTAAATTTTTCAAAAAGTCGATGCGAAAAATGTTTTATTTTTATAAAATAAATGGAAAACACACCTGTTAAAATGCCAAGTACAAGAAAAAAAGGAATTTCAGACCATGATGGTTTGAGCAAAATATGAAAATCGTACAATACGTCGTTGCCAAAAAACAAATAAGATGTGATGGTACCAACCGTAGCCGAAACCAGCAACGGTAGTATTGACGACATGGTTAAATCAATCATAAAAATCTCTAATGCAAACACAACGCCCGTAATGGGAGCTTTAAAAAGCGAAGCAATGGCTGCTGCACCTGCACAACTAACCATTAATATCGTTTGTTTCTTATTAAGGCGTAAAAATTGAGCTATTGACGAACCCATACTGGCACCCGCAGTAGCAGAAGGCCCTTCCAATCCGGCAGAGCCACCAAACCCCACTGTAATAGCACTGGCTATCATGGTTATCCAAGTATTTGCCGGTGGCAATTTACCTTTTTTTCGGTGAATGGCATATAGCACATCAGGAATTTCGGGTTTAGGCTCGCGTCTGATAACATATCGAATAAGCAAATAAACTAAACCAATGCCGAACATCGGGTAAAGTAAAAATAAAATATTTTGATACTGAGGAATAAAAAAGAAGGTTAACCCTAACTGTACCAAATGTACACTATTTTTAATCAAAACAGCAACCAAACCTGAAAACAACCCTACTATTACAGCTAAAATAATAACATATTGCCTATCGTTAATATGTTTCAAACGCCATATCAACAAGGAATTTAAATTCTTTAAAAATATTTGTTGAAATCTTCTCATAAACTTGACGGCAAAGTAAATAAATTTACAGAAAAAACATTACCTTTGGGCTAAACTTTATAAAAAAATGATACAACGTATTCAAACTCTTTTTTTATTGATAGCGTTAGTGTTGGAAGCTGTCCTATTTTTTCAGCCTTTAGCTGTTTTACAGTTAGACGATGCTACTTTTTACGAAATATTCGTCAAGGGTTATGTTTTCAACAATCAAATTCAATATTCGTTTTCGCTACTTATTTTTACTTTTATTACCCTATTGCTCAATTTGATTATTATCTTTTTGTATAAAAAAAGAATTTTGCAAATGCGACTAGCTATATACAACACCATTCTTTTAATTGGCTTACAAGGCGTTATTGCTTATACTATTTATGCCACTTCAGATAATTTGAATGCAGAGATTTTTTTACAATACGCTGCTATTTTACCCATTATTATTGCTATACTTCATTTAATTGCATTTAAGTATATTAAACGAGACGAGGAATTAGTTCGCTCTGCAGATAGAATAAGATAATATGCGTCGCTTTTTTCAACTATATCAACGTTCGCTGACACTTAAACTTATTGTCTTTTTCTTTGTTTCTGTTTTTGTAATTTTTTTGTTTTCAGATTTTATTCTTGATACGTTTGTTCAGAACACCGTTTTATGGTATAAAATTCAAATTTACAGATGGATTATTATTCCGTTTTTACTAACTCTTTTATTGTTTAAAATGCTTCGTAAGCCCTTTAAATTTTTCCGACAAACTGCTGAAAGTTACGATTCTGTCAATAAAAATTACCGATTAGTAGTAGATAGCCTTATTGACGATTACTTTTTCTATCGCCACGAACCCCAAAAACCATTTGTATATATAAGCTCATCTGTTACCAACGTATTGGGCTATCCTAAAGCCGATTTTCTTACAAAATATAAAACAATAGGTGCCGAATCACTTTATGAAAATGTTTTTGAACGGCACTCGTTTTATTTTACGGAGAAATTGCCTCCTCCACCCCTTGAAATTGTCGTCAGAGATCAAAACCATAAAGATTGTTATTTAGAAATAAAAGAGATACCCATTTTCAACGAAAAAGAAGAAATTGTTGCTATTGAGGGCATTGCAAAAAATGTTACAAAATATAAGCTGGTTGAAAAAGAGTTGCACGAACACGAGCAAAAATACCAAACCATATTCGAATCGATTTCTGACGGTATTTTAGTATTGAAAGATGATAAATTTATTGATTGCAACCAAAAAATTTTAGAAATATATGACTGTTCACTCGAAGAGCTCATTATGCACACCCCCTTCCATTATCGCTTTAGCCCACCCATGCAAGCCAATGGTAAATCATCTCGAGATCTTGCCCGCAATTACATTCAAGAAGCACAAAAAGGTATTCCTCAACACTTTGA
Source organism: Bacteroidales bacterium (assembly GCA_035371305.1). GTDB lineage: Bacteria > Bacteroidota > Bacteroidia > Bacteroidales > GWA2-32-17 > Ch61. The sequence continues at coordinate 26,685 of DAOOWN010000008.1, read as the reverse complement.
ATGGATTCATTTAAGAAATGGCAAAAATCCTTTCCCTGCAGAAATATCGCTTTCAAAATTCAAATTTGAAAACGAAGAATTTGTTCTCGCTGTTGTTCGCGATATAAGTGTCAGAAAAACAATTATCAACACACTGAAAGAAAAAGAAGAAACCTTCAAAATTCTTTACGACAATATTCCTTTGGGCGTTATTCATTTAAACACGGAATATAAACTTTTGAATTTGAATCCGGCTGCTCAAAATATTTTATCACCCGAACCAAATTCGGTCATTACATCGTTTATTGATTTTTTAACCCCCTTCCTTTCAACAATAGAATTTGCTAATCAGCACCAGCAATTAGAATACAAACATCCCATATCTGGCACAAATATTTCATTGTCGCTTTACTTTACCAAATTCCAAAAAGAAGATGTTTTTGAATACATTGTCGTTTTCGAAGATATTTCAGAAAAGAAACAACTGCTTACGGCATACAACAAACAAGAAAGCTATTTTAAAGAAATTCTCGAAAACTCTCGTCAAATATTGTACAAACTAAACGTAGAAACCGGTAATTACGAGTATATAAGCAATGCACTCTACCATGTTTTGGGTTATACACCCGAAGAATTTTATCGAATGACTGCCGACGAAATAAAATCTTTATTGCACCCCGATGACATTCAAAAAGCAAATAACATTGTTGCAAAAATGATCAATAACATCAACTACCACGACAATGAATTTGCAGTTGAATACCGTATTCGACATAAAAATGGCACCTATAAATGGCTCAACGATAAATATCAAGTTATTTCGAACGAGAATGGAATTTATATTGTTGGCAATATAATGGAAATGACCGAGCTAAAAGAAGCCGAAGAGCTAATTAAACGTTTCAGAGCCCAAAACGGAGAAGGCGAATAAAATTTTATACGTCAATTTTTTCTAACCCCATTCCAAATAAAGCATAGTCGTATTTTACAGGATCGTCTTTGTCAAAATATTTTAGGTTTTCTGTTAGTTCCTTTACAGCCTTCCAATCGTTTTGATTTCGTTCCAAAAGTCCTAACGTTCTTGCTACTTTCGAAACGTGTACATCTAATGGGATATACAGAGCCGAAGGAGGAATAGATTTCCATATTCCGAAATCGACCTTTCGCTCATCCGATCTAACCATCCAACGAAGAAAAAGGTTTAAACGCTTGGCTGCTGAATTTTTCGAGACATTTGAAATATGCTTCAAACAATGAGGATTTTGAGTATAAAATAAAATTTGCTTGTAAAAAGCTTCCAACGAATAATAAAGGTCTTTGTTCTTTTCATATGCTTGGACAAACACATTTTCCAATCCGCCATGTTCTTTGTATATCTTGTGCAAACCCCACATTAGCTCAATAATGTCATTGCCGTTTATTGTTCGATGCTTAAAATTCTCTATTGAATTAATATTTTTCTTTTCAATATTAACAATGAAATCATACGGCTTATTTTCCATTAACTCCATCAAGAGGCTTGCCTTTTTGACAATTTGTTTTCGATTTCCCCAGGCGAATAAGGTCGAAAAAAAACTCGAAATTTCAATATCTTCTTTCTTTTTAAATTGATGTGCAACCTGAATCGGATCATCTGCAATAAACGATGGATGGTGATACTTTTCATAATATCTATTTAAGAGCGAAGTAAGCTGTTTATGGGAATAAAATTTAACCATATGTTAATATTTAATTTTTGTAGTATGCAATTTTTTAAACATCTTTGAATGCTCAAAGACAAAAGAAACAATGCTAATATCAAATAGAGAGTTATTTAGAGTTATTATCAAAAACATCGGTAAAAAAGGCTTTATAAAAATTCTTTTACAATCAGCAAAGGTAAAACGAATCAATCAATTTTATGCAGAACACGAAAAAGATGATACCGACACTTTTATAAATGCCATTTTTAATAAATCTAACATTCGTTTTTCATTCAACACACAAGAGATTAGCAGAATTCCCGAAAAAGGTGCATTTATTATTATTGCTAATCACCCTTTTGGTGGCATAGATGGTTTAATTTTATTTAAAATTCTGAGTACACATCGCTCTGATATAAAAATTATGGCGAGTCATAGCCTCCGCAAAATTGCCCCCCTAAAAGACATCTTAATACCGGTTGATTCACTAAACGAAAACGAGCCAAAAGAATATAGAATAAAAGGTTCTAAAACAGCTTTTCAGCATTTAAACGACGGTGGTGGACTTATACTTTTTCCTGCCGGCGAAATAGCTTCTTTTCAACAAGTTCAAAAAATTATTACCGACAAACAGTGGCAATATAATGTAATAAAGTTCATAAAAAAAGCCGAAGTTCCCGTTATTCCGGCGTTTATAACCGAACTAAAAGAGCCATGGTATGTAAAATGGCTGCCACGTTTATTACAGATCAACAAAACCCAAGACCTGCCTCAAGAGTTGTTTTTTCGAAACAACTTACAAATACAATGCAGAATAGGCAAGGCTATAAAACCTAACTTAATCGAAAGTTTTGAAAGCATTTCTCAACTTGGACGATTTTTAAGAGTAAAAACATACGCCTTAAGTTCACCATTGAATGTTAATCAGTTTTTTCCATCATTGAGTAAAAACATCGTTCCCGAGGCTATTGTTCCATCCATCGATAAAAAAGTTCTCGATACCGAAATTCATCAATTAAATAAAGATTATTTTTTGTTTAAGGTCAATCAGTTTAAGGTTTTTTGTGCTCCTGCTTTAGTTTTACCAAATGTATTAAATGAAATTGGACGATTACGTGAAGTTACGTTTAGGCAAGTGAAGGAAGGGACAAACAAAAGCATTGATTTGGACGAATTTGATTTGTATTATCATCATTTATTTATCTGGGACGACGAAGCCAAAAACATTGTTGGTGCCTATAGAATTGGAAAAGGTAAAGATATTTTAAGCGACTATGGAATAAAAGGATTCTATATTCAAACATTATTTTATATCGAAGAGTCGTTATTTCCTATTTTAAAACAATCGCTTGAATTAGGCAGGTCGTTTATTACGATCGAATATCAACAAAAACCCCTACCCTTATTTTTGCTTTGGAAAGGAATTTTATATTTTTTACTTAAAAATGACGAATACCGTTATTTAATTGGACCTGTTAGTATCAGCAATAGTTATAGCACAGCCTCTAAAGCACTTATTACAGCATTTATCAAAAAATATTATTACGAAAACGATTTTAAGAATTTTGTTCATCCAAGAACCAATTTTGACCCAAAATTACCGGAAATCGATACCGAAATTTTGCTCTCTACAACCGACGATGATTTGTCAAATCTGGATAAACTTATTGAAGAGATAGAATTGAATAATGTTAAAATCCCGGTTTTGCTTAAGAAATATTTAAAATTAAATGCTCGAATATTAGGATTTAACCTTGATCCCAATTTTAACGATGCTTTAGATGGGCTTATATTACTCGATTTATTTAATGTCCCTCAAGACGTTGTTTTATCATTATCCAAAGAATTTAACGACAGTGATATTTTGAAACGGTTTGAAAATGTGAACCGCTAATCTATAACCTTTTACACATCTACTTTTTGTCTTTTTTTTAACAGAGTAAAAATAAATATGGCACGCATTTCCTTTTAACTTCATCTATTATTTCGTAAATTCGCACAAATTTTTCACATCATGGAACATCCTTTATTTATTTATAATACGCTAAGCAGAAAAAAAGAGCAATTTGTACCGCTTCACCATCCCTATGTTGGCATGTATGTTTGTGGTCCTACAGTTTATGGCGACCCGCATTTGGGTCATGCAAGGCCTGCCATTGTTTTCGATGTATTGTTTCGTTATCTGAAGTATTTGGGTTATAAAGTTCGATACGTTCGCAATATAACCGATGTGGGCCATCTTGAAAACGATGCCGACAGCGGCGAAGATAAAATTGCAAAAAAAGCACGCCTGGAACAACTCGAACCCATGGAAGTGGTGCAATATTATACCAATCGTTATCATGCTTTTATGGATAAAATGGGCGTTTTGCGTCCAAGCATTGAACCCCATGCGTCAGGGCATATTTTAGAACAACAAGAGTGGATTCAACAAATTTTAAATTTAGGATTTGCCTACGAGTCGAATGGCTCCGTTTATTTTGATGTTGATAAATACAACCAAAAATATAACTACGGAAAACTTTCGGGACGAAAATTAGAAGATTTATATGCTACTACTCGCGAGTTAGATGGACAACATGAAAAACGCAATCCCTTCGATTTTGCTTTATGGAAAAAAGCCTCGCCTGAGCATATTATGCGTTGGCATTCGCCGTGGAGCGATGGTTTTCCGGGTTGGCACTTAGAATGTTCGGTAATGAGCACCAAATATCTTGGCGAAGAATTCGACATTCACGGAGGTGGGATGGATTTAATGTTCCCGCACCATGAATGCGAAATAGCTCAAAGTGTTGCTGCTCAAGGCAAAGATTCTGTCCGATATTGGATGCATAATAACCTGATTACCATCAATGGTCAGAAAATGGGCAAATCGTTAGGAAATTTTATTACTCTCGAAGAGCTCTTTACCGGAAACAACAAGCTACTTTCTCAATCATTCCATCCTATGGTAATACGTTTCTTTATTCTGCAAGCACAGTATCGCGGGACACTCGATTTTTCGAACGAAGCACTCATAGCAGCCGAAAAAGGCTACCTCCGTTTAATGGAAGCATATTCCAATATTAATAAAATATCACCTTCGGCAACCTCTACGTTCAATATCGATGAAACTCGCACAAAATCATTCGAAGCATTGAACGATGATTTAAACACCCCCATTGTTTTGGCTCAATTTTTTGAATTGGTAAAAGTTATCAACGCAGCACACCAAGGAACCGAACAACTAACGAACGACAATTTAGCTTCGATAAGACAGTTGTTTGATGATGTGATATTCAACATTTTAGGTTTAGAACCGATTGCGGCTTCTACAAATAATGATTTGCTTGAAAAAGTTATTGGTTTAATACTGGAAGAAAGAATGCAAGCTAAATTAAGAAAAGATTACGAAGCATCGGACCGAATTCGTAATAAATTAAACGAAATAGGAATAGAAATAAAAGATACAAAAAACGGAAGTGAATGGAAAATAAAATGACAAATAAAATAGCACTTCTGTTGGTGCTTTCGTGGTTTGCTTTTTCATGCAATAACAACGACAATCATCCAGCAAACAATACTCTTAACAGCGATAGTAGCGAAATTGTTTCTGCCAATACAATACCCATCGAAAGCCCCGAAAGCGGTAACGTTTTTTCGCTTGGCGATAAAATTGAAATTAAATTTTCCGACTACTCCTTAAATAATAACGATAGCCTTAAACTTTCTGTGAACAACAGCTCTTATAGCCAATTTAAAATCGAAAATGGAAGCTTGATATTATTTACCGATAGTTTAAATGCAGGAAAAAATAATGTAAATGTAGAACTAAATATAAATGAGCAAACAAAGCAGGCTCAAACATTTTTTGTTTTAAAGGCAGCCTTCGCTCCGGTTGAATATTCTTACAAAGTGGTGGCTCGTTTCCCGCACGATGACAAATCATATACGCAAGGATTAGAATTTTACAATGGAATAATGTACGAAGGGAGCGGACAATATGGCGAGTCGGCATTGCGTAGATATAAACTCGAAACGGGTGAATTGCTCCAAACATATAATCTTCCGGGAAATGTTTTTGGAGAAGGCATCGTTATTTACAACAACAAAATTTATCAACTCACATGGCAATCACATATTTGCTATGAGTACGATCTCGAAACATTTAAACTCTTACGAACTTTTGAGTTTAATACCGAAGGTTGGGGAATTGCAAAATACAAAGACGTATTGGTTATGAGCGATGGCTCCAATACCCTTTATTTTCTAAACCCCGAAACATTTACCGAAGTTAAGCGGCTGGAAGTATATAATAACATAGGACCGGTAACTTATCTAAATGAACTGGAACTAATAAACGGAAAATTATACGCAAATGTTTATCAAACTGACGATGTTGTTATCATCAATCCCGAAAATGGTTTTGTAGAAGGGAAAATAAATTTTAAGGGATTATTAGATTATAAAAAAGTAAAAAAAGAACCGGATGTGTTAAACGGAATTGCTTATGACCATGCAAAAAAACGTTTATTTGTAACTGGTAAATATTGGCCCGAAATTTATCAAGTAGAATTAACTACAAAAAAATAGCCTATGAAAGAGATAAAAATGGTTGACCTCTATTCTCAATATACTGAAATTAAAGAAGAAATAGATAATGCTATTCAATCGGTTATTGATAAAACCTCTTTTGTAAAAGGAACTGAAGTAAACTCATTCGAAAAAGAATTAGCAACGTATTTATCTGTAAAACATGTTATTTCGTGTGGCAATGGTACGGATGCACTTCAAATAGCCTTAATGGCACTTGGTTTAAAACCCGGCGACGAAGTGATAACAACTACTTTTACATTTATTGCCACAGCCGAAGTGATTGCATTATTGAAATTAAATCCGGTTTTAATAGATATTGACCCGAATACTTTTTTAATAGATGTTAAGGCAATAGAAAATGCCATTACAAATAAAACAAAAGCAATCCTGCCGGTGCATTTGTTTGGTCAGTGTGCCAACATGGAAATAATTATGGAAATTGCACGTAAACACAATCTTTATGTAGTAGAAGACGTTGCTCAAGCTTTAGGCAGTGATTTTTATTTTTCAGACGGAACAAAAGCTAAAGCCGGAACAATTGGTCATATAGGTTGCACCTCGTTTTTCCCATCTAAGAATCTGGGCTGTTTTGGTGATGGAGGAGCGTTGTACACCAACGACGAAGATTTGGCTAAAAAAATTCGCTCCATTGCCAATCATGGAATGACACAACGCTACTATCACGACCATATTGGCATCAATTCACGTCTCGACTCACTTCAGGCCGCAATTTTATCTGTAAAATTAAAAAAACTGGATAACTATCATAAACGGAGACAAGAAACAGCCGCTTATTACGATAGAGAACTATCCGGTTTAAGTTGGCTGCAAATACCTCAACGAGTAAGTTGGAGCAATCATATTTTTCATCAATACAGCATAATATTAAAAAATGCACCTCGCGACGAATTTAAAAATTACCTCGAAAAAAATAACATTCCCAGCATGATTTATTATCCAGTTCCCATTCACCTTCAAAAAGCATATGAGCAATACAAATTTAATACAACACAATTTGTAAATGCTAATTTTGTTTCGCAAAATATAATCTCGCTACCAATGCACACAGAATTATCGAACGATCAATTGTTGTATATTTGTGAAACGATAAAAAAATTTAAACCTTAGTTCAATGAACAAGTTAATAACATTGTTGTTCTTTGTAACAATAGCACTTACCTCTTGCCAAAATGACGACAAACCTGAAAACCTTCCTCAAATTCAATTAAAGACTTTTTCTTTTTATAAAGATTTGTTTCATCTTCCGATAGATAGCATTCCGAACAAGATACCTTTTTTAATTAAAAAATACAGTCCATTTTTCGAACTGTTCGGCTCAAATATTATTCATATCGGATTCCCCGAAGAAAAACGCTTTGGATTATTGCTTCAACAATTTGTTTCGGATTATCACATGCAAACGGTATATAAAGACATTGAAAAAACATTTACCGACACTAAAGCAATAGATGATGAATTGGAAAAAGCATTTTCATATTATGCTTATTATTTTCCCAATAAGCCGATTCCTAAAATCTATTATTTCCATGGTGGTTTTAACCAATCTATTATCACAACAGACAGCTTGATTGGCATTGGCTTAGACAAATATTTAGGTGCAAACTATAATTATTACCAACGCTTAGGTTTACCAGAATACCAACGTATAAAAATGCGAAAAGAATACATCCCGGTAGATGCCATGCGGTATTATTTATATGGCATTTTCCCTTTTAATGCAGACAAAGACGATGTTTTATCACATTTAGTTTATGAAGGGAAAATTCAATTTTTACTTGACAAATGTTTTCCTAACATCCATGACACCATCAAATTTGGTTTTTCGCAAAAACAACTTACATGGTGCGAAAAAAGCGAACGCAGCATGTGGCAATATTTAATAGACAAAAAAATGCTGTTTAGCAGCGATTTAATGGACATAAAACGCTACACCAACGATGGACCTTTTACCACAACTTTCCCACGCGAATCCCCGGCACGTGCCGCAATTTGGATAGGATACAACATCGTTTCGTTGTATATGAAAAAAAATCCGACCCTGACCTTTGAACATTTAATGGATGAAGCTGATGCTCAAAAAATCTCTCAACAATCTGAATATAACCCTTAATTTTAAAATAAATGTTTTCTACAAAAAAAAATATATTCGTTTTAGCACCCCATACTGACGATGGCGAACTGGGAGCCGGCGGAACTATAGCACGACTTGTTGAAGCCGGCGCTAATGTTTATTATGCAGCTTTAAGCACAGCTGAACAATCATTACCTTCAGGTATGCCTAACGATACCCTTGTTACAGAATTAAAAGAAGCAACAAAAAAATTAGGGATTCCGGAAAGCAATTTATTTATTTATCATTACGAAGTAAGGAAACTGAGCTATTATCGGCAAGAAATATTAGAAGAGCTTATTAAAATAAAGAAACAAATTCCAATTGACCTGGTTTTAATGCCTTGTTTTAATGATATTCACCAGGACCATGCAACCATAGCTCAGGAAGGTATTAGAGCTTTTAAAGACACAAGTATTTTTGGTTATGAACTTATTTGGAATAACTTATCGTTTCAAACGGATATTTTCATTAAACTTGAACAGCAACACATTGAAAAGAAAATAAAAGCACTGTCTGCATATCAATCACAACAAAATAGAAGCTATATGACACCGGAATTTATAACTTCATTAGCTAGAACAAGAGGAGTTCAAGCAGGCTGTTTATTTGCTGAGGCATTTCAGGCCATTCGATTAATTTGGTAAAATGAAGAACGTTATTTTTCTTATTGATAACGCTTTTAATCAGGACCCAAGAGTTGTTCGCGAAGCTGTTTTGCTTAAAAATGCAGGTTATAAATTAATTGTTTTCGCATTAAAAGAAAAGGGATATTCATTTTTCGAACATTTTGAGGGGATATGCGTTTATCGTATATTTGATCATCGTATTTTTGATTTTAAAAAAAGGGCATATCATAAGAGAATTGCCAAAAAAATTAGTCTGTTTTCGCCTGATATTCTTCATTGCCACGATCAAACCATGCTAAACATAGCTGCATTTATAAAAAAAGAACTGCCCTCGGTTACGCTCATTTATGATTCACATGAGCTTTTTAAATATTGGCCCATCAATTATTCTTCAAATGCCGGATTATGGTTGAAAATTAAATCATGGTTAGTTCGTAAATACGAAGTGTACAGAGAACAAAAAAACTCTAAACATATCGATTTCCTGATTACCGTAAATCATTCTTTAGCCAATATTTTAAAAAAGGAATTTCGCCTAAATACGAAGCCCACCGTTTTAAGAAATATTCCGGAAATGAACGGGACTAAAACCGGTCAAACTCTCGAAATAAACGGTACTATTAAGGTTGCATATATAGCGGCAGGTATTTACCCAAAATCGCTTAATTTGGAGCAAGCGTTAATTCAACTGGGTTCGGATAAAAATATTGAAGTTCATTTATTTGGCGGTTATAAAGGTGATCCTGAATATTTTAAAAACCTTGTAAAATCTCAAAATTTAAATGTGATTTTTCACGGAAAAATTATGCCTGAAAAAATTATGGATGCTCTTCAAACCTGTCATCTTGGTTTAGTTACAACTTGGAATAAAAAAGATTTATCGTATTGGCTTGCCCTGGATAATAAGCTTTTTCATTACATACATGCAGGGCTGCCTATCCTTTCTACAGCTCAGCCAGAATATGTTGAGATTGTGCACAAATATAATGTCGGTGTATGTATTAATCCGGAAATATCAACTTTTATTGAAGGTTTAAATAAAATTATTCAACATTACGAAAATTATAAAAAAAATATTTCTAAAGCAGCTCAACAACTCAATTGGGAAAACGAAAGCCAAATTTTACTAAATTTGTATAATGATATCTATTCAACATCATAAAATCATTGCTATACATCAACCAAATTTTTTCCCTTGGTTGGGCTACTTTAGTAAAATAAAGCAAGCAGATGCTTTCGTTTTTCTTGATAATGTTGATATAAGTTTACACAACAGCAATGCCATTACGCATCGAACAAGAATAAATTATATTGGAAAACCAATGTGGCTTTCGGTTCCAATGGAAAAAACGGAAACAAAAAAAATTCAGTTCCTTAAAATCAGAGAAAATGAACCATGGAGAGAAAAACAAACACAAATTATTACACAGGCTTATTCAAATGCTCCGTTTTTTAATGAAATATTTCCAATATTTAAGGAATGGTTAAATTACGATGAGAAAAGACTTTCAAAATTCAATGCTTACATCATTAAAGAAGTATCAAAATTTTTAGCTATTAAAACAGAATTTTATTTTGCTTCAGAATTAGGAATCAATGAAAACGATTCAACTCTGCGTTTGATTGAAATATGTAAAAAATTGAATGGAACCATTTATTTGTCGGGATTAGGCGGAAAAAAATACCACAACGAAGCATTGTTTGCAGAAAACCAAATTGAAGTAAAATATACAACCTTTTCTCCCAAAGAATATGATCATCATTCTGGTTACATTCAGGGATTATCGGTATTAGATGCATTATTAGAATGTGGAAAAAATACCAGGAACTTACTATGAATGAATTAACGAGTCAATATTACCCATTCGATCCTCCCGATTTGAATGAATGGGAAGACTTAGTAAATCTATGCGGAAATCCGTATCAATCGGTTCACTTTAACGATATTGAAGCCATTTACGGCTATGTTCCCATATATTTTTTATGCAGAGATAAGGGAGAATTGATAGGTGCCATTAAAATTTATTTTTACGAAAGTAAAAAGCTACCTTCCTTAATACGGTCCATTAGTAAAAATGCCCATGTTATTTCAGAACCATGTATTCATCCAAAATACACCGATAAAGCAGATAAGATATATGAATCGTTAGTTAAATGTATTGAAAACTATTTTTCAATATTTAAACCGGTTTCTTTTACATTTAAAACCTCATTAGGATTATTACCGTTAACATTTAACCGGGTAAAAAAAGAAAACACGTACGGAATAGCTTATGTAGAACTAAAAAAATCGTATGAAGAAACGCATGCTACATTTGGGTCCAATGCTCGACGAAAATGTAGAACCGCTATTAAAAAAAACGTAAAGGTTGAAAAAACCGAAAAATTAGATGAGGCATTGAAATTATTTGACTATGCCAGAACATTACCGGGTTTTTCGTCTGCTTCTAACCAACACCTACAAACCTACTTTAATGCTTTAAATAAAAATGGAATGTGTGATGTTTGGATAGCTTGGTTCGAAAACAAACCTGTTTCTACTGTTTTGGTTACAAAAAAAGGAAAACATTGTTTTTACGAATATGGTACTAGTATAAGAACAAATTCCGGTGCCGGTTACTTTATCCATGCAGAGGTGATGAAATATTATAGTCAACTTGGGTTTGAAAAATATTATTTAGGACAAGTCGCCTTAAACCCAATAAATAACCCGAAATTTGAGCAAGGTATTACTTTTTTCAAAAAGCAATTTAATCCAATAATTTTAAAAGGATCAAAAGACGAATATCTGTTTTCACCCATTAAAAACGTAATATGGAAAAAGCTAATCAAATTAATGACGAAAAAGTAAAAGAGCATTTTAATAAAGTTGCATCGTATCACGGAAACGATAATGCCGTTCTTGATAGTAGCTTAAATAATAAATCGAGACACGACAATATTTACCATCATTATTCCACATTACGATCTGTTAAACTTAACATCGAAAAAGATAAAAATAAAGTTATTCTCGATTTCGGTTGTGGTACAGGAAGGTTTTTCTCTTTTATGTCTAAGTCGTTTAAAAAACTGATTGCAACAGATGCTTCTGAAGAAATGCTTAAAATTTCCATTGAAAGAGCAAAAAATTATAATAATGTTGAAGTTATACCTTATGAAGATTTTTTTAATAAAGACATTCACGTTGACGTGGTTTATACTTTTTGGGTTTTAGCTCATTGTAGCGATACGCAAATAAAAATCATTTTTAAGAAATTATACAAAATATTAAATAATAAAGGCAATTTATACATTTTTGAGCAAATTAGTAAAAATGGACGGTATCTGTCAGATGTTCATTATCAACGCTCTATAGACGATTATATTCAGTTAGCCAAGGAGTTTGGCTTTGTTTTTGAAAAAACTAAAAATTTAATTCGCTATCCTTCTTATGCACGAAGCATTTGGAAAAAACTGCCTTCATGGTGTCGGTTCTTAATGCCGGTTCTTTATTATGTTGAAAAGAAAACGGTGAACCGAAAACCCGAGTTCATAGATTATCACACAAGCCTTATCTTATTTAGAAAGGAATAAAACAATTTGGTCGAAAATAAAATAATATGTAGGTTTGTAAACAATATTTTTAAACAATGCCACTGGTTTCTCATATTATCTGTACTTATAATAGAGCTGAATACTTGCCAAAGGCTCTTGAAGCACTTGCTCATCAAAATTATCCCGATTACAATGATTTTGAAGTTGTCATAATAAACAATAACTCAACCGATAACACACAGGAGATTGTAGATTCTTTTATAAAGCAATACCCTGATGTTAAAGTAGTTTATGCTCACGAAGAAAAACAAGGTCTGTCCAACGCCAGAAACAAAGCCATTGAAGTTTCAAACGCAGAATGGTTAGCTTTTTTGGATGATGACGCCTATGTCGATGCTGATTATACATTGAATCTTGTAACTTTCATAAAATCAAACCCCACCATCAAAGCAATAGGAGGTCCCATCTTACTCGATTTTGAAAGCCCTAAACCAGCATGGTACACTCATTATTTGGGCTCGTTATTTGGCTATTTTAAACCCTATTCAACCAGTCGTTATTTTTCTAAAAACTTTTACCCACGAGGTTCTAACATGGTTTTTCATAAAACGTTATTTGAAAAATACGGAATTTTTAATCCCAATTTAGGTCGGATTGGACGCAACATGATGGGAAGCGAAGAAAAAGACATGTTTCAGCGTATTTATAATGGAAACGAATTGGTTTATTATCTTCATACAGCTGTCATATATCATTTAGTACCCGATTTCAGAACAGAAATTAATTTTGTAAAAAAGCAATCCATTGGCGTTGGTCTAAGTGAGCATGTTAGAATTATGCAAAGCCATTCTGGAGTTTTTTCGAAAATTATTTCAGAACTTATAAAATGGTCGGTTAGTTTTATTTTACTCGCTTTTTACACCTTACAACTTAAGCCCGCAAAAGGTATTATGCTTATTCGTTTTAGATATTGGGTTTTAAAAGGCTTAACAACAACAATCGAATTACAATGAAATATTTTTATTTATTAGGAGCACTGCTAATATTTGCCGGTTCTTTTGCTCAAAAAAATTGGCATTTAAAAGATATAAAAGAGGATGGAGTTGTTGGAATCAGCCTCGATAAAGCGTATAAACTATTAAAGGATAACCATCGCAAATCAACACCGGTTATTGTTGCTATTCTCGACAGTGGAGTCGATACAACACACGAAGATTTAAAGCCTTTTTTATGGGTAAATCCCGACGAAATACCAAACAATGGCATTGATGACGATCATAACGGTTATGTGGACGATATTCATGGCTGGAATTTTCTTGGAAATGCTAAAGGCGAAAATATTGACGGCGAAACCTTAGAAAAAACAAGGCTTTATGGCAAACTTTTATCTGTTTTTAAAGATAAAGACACTAATCACTTAACAATTGAAGAAAAAAAAGATTGGGAACTATTTAAAAAAGTGAAAACTGATTACGAAAACGACCTTAGCGAAAAGAAAAGAGAATATGAAATGATGCAAAAGGTTTATGATAGAACTATAAGAGTGACAGCGTCGCTTAAATCATACCTGAAAAAAGATAGTATTACCGTTAAAGACATTACCGAGCTTAAACAATCACCCATTGACAGTATTAAAAATTTAGCCCGGATGTACGAACGTATTTCAAAAAATAATTTTAATGCTGAAAATCTTTTATCCAACATAAAAAATATAAAAAAAGACTTAGACACAGAACTGAATCCCGAATGTAAGGTTAGAGAACTGGTTGGCGACAATCCCTACGATATGAACGATAGCATTTATGGAAACAACGATGTTATGGGACCATCGTGCGGACACGGCACTTTTGTGTCGGGAATTATCGCCGCCGATCGCACAAATGCTAACGATGCCTATGGTATTGCCGATAATGTAAAAATAATGGTATTGCGCATAGTCCCCGGTGGCGACGAACGCGATAAAGATGTTGCAAATGCCATTAAATATGCAGTAAACAAAGGCGCACGAATTTTAAATATGAGTTTCGGAAAAACCTATTCGCCCGAAAAATATATGGTAGATAAAGCACTGGAACTTGCAGCCAAAAAAGAAGTACTGTGTATTCATGCTGCCGGCAACAATGGCGAAAATAATGATATTGTGCTCCACTTTCCAACACCCAATACCGAAGTAGGTCAAATTATAACACCCTATTGGTTAGACATTGGTGCTTCGAGCAGCAAACCCGACGAAAATTTACTCGCTTTTTTTAGCAATTACGGACAGAAATCGGTTGATTTATTCGCTCCGGGAGTTAAAATATTTTCTGTAAGCCCCCATCATCGCTTCCAAACATCGAATGGAACAAGTGCATCCTGCCCCGTTGTTTCGGGTGTAGCGGCGCTTATAATGTCTTATTTCCCCGAATTAACCACCGCTGAGGTAAAAGAAATACTTTTGAAATCGGTAATTAAATACAAACATCAAATTATTATTCCAACTAAACTTGAACCCAAAGGAAAAACAAGCTTTAAAAAACTATCGAAAACGGGAGGAATCGTTAATGCCGAAAAAGCTGTGAAATTAGCACTAACATATTCAAAAAAGAAGAAATAATGCTTTACTACACTCCTGTACATATCACTCCGCCTCCGGTAACCATTTCGCATCATGATTCTGTATTCCTTATTGGATCTTGTTTTACAACCCATATTGCCGAAAAATTAAAAGGGAATCTATTTAATGTATTGGCGAATCCGTTTGGAGTGTTATATAACCCCTCTTCTATTGAGCAATCGATAGCCATTATCAAAAATAAAAGAACCATACATGCCAGCGATTTCTTTGTAGAAGATGGAATTTATAAATCGTTCCTTTTCCACAGTAAACTTGCCGATACTCATTTAGATTCGTTGATTGTAAATACAAATCAAACCATTTCTGAAACCCATGTTTTTTTTAAAAAATCTAACTGGTTCTTTATAACATTAGGAACGGCTTATGTTTATGAGTTAAAAGACAGCGGTGAAACAGTAGCAAACTGCCATAAACAAAACCCTAATATATTTAATCACAGATTATTAAGTATTGAAGAAGTTACAAATAAATTGAAAAACAGTTATCATCAAATACTTGAATTATCTCCCGAAGCAAATATTGTATTTACGGTAAGTCCGGTAAGGCATTTGAAGCTCGGCGCACATCTAAATCAGGTTAGCAAATCAACTTTATTAATAGCCATTCATACTATCATTAATGAGTGCAAAAGGGCGTTATATTTCCCCTCGTATGAGATTTTTATGGACGAGCTTCGCGATTACCGCTACTATGCAAGTGATATGTTGCATCCATCGGATATTGGAATAGAACACGTTTGGAATCGTTTTTCTCAACTGTTTTTTGATAAACAAACACAAGAATTAAACAACCAAATTACAGAAATAAAAACAGCACTTCGGCATCGCCCACTTTTCCCGGAATCGGAATCGTTTTCTGTATTTAAAAAACAATTAGAACAAAAAATTAATCGTTTAAAAGAAAAAGCTCCTTTTCTAAACATCGAAAATATATAAACGGAACTAAGGTTATCGTTTTTTTCATTGCTTCCTTCATCTTTTTAAGCTAACTTTGAACTGAAATTTATAAACCCATGATTGACGACATAACACGGCAACGAATTTTAGACACAGCACAAATAGTAGAAGTAGTTGGCGAATTTGTGCAACTAAAAAAAAGAGGTGCAAATTATGTCGGGTTATGTCCGTTTCATAACGAAAAAACCCCATCTTTTTCTGTTTCCGAAAGCAAAGGCATATTCAAATGTTTTGGATGCGGAAAAGCCGGTAATGTGGTTAATTTCTTAATGGAACACGAAAAAATATCGTATGCCGATGCGTTGCGATGGCTTGCACAAAAATATCATATCGAAGTGAATGAAAAACCATTGACCGAAGAAGATATTGCTCGCCAAAATGAACGTGAAAGCATATTAGTCGCGACCAAATTTGCTTATGATTTTTTTGTTAACCAACTCCATCAAACCGATGAGGGCAAGTCTTCGGGCATCAGTTATCTCGAAAAAAGAGGAGTCCGCCCGGATATTGCTGAAAAATTCGGATTAGGTTATTCGCCTTTAAATAACAAAGCTTTCTCCGATTTTGCTCTAAAAAAAGGATTTCAGGCTGAAATTTTACAAAAAGCCGGTTTAATTAACAAAGGTAATTACGACAATTTTTCAGGAAGAATTGTCTTTCCAATATTTAATTTAAGCGGAAATGTTGTAGGCTTTAGCGGCCGAAGACTTAGCAACGACGAAACGATTGCCAAGTATTTTAATACCCCCGATACTGAAATTTTTCACAAAGGAAAACTTCTTTTTGGGCTATTTCAATCGAAAAAAGCAATTGTAGAAAAAGATCAGTGCTTTTTAGTAGAAGGTAACCTCGATGTTCTGGCCATGCATCAAATGGGAATGGAAAATGCTGTGGCTTCGTTGGGAACATCGTTAACCGTTGAGCAAATACAACTCATAAAACGCTTTTCTAAAAACATCTGTTTGCTTTACGATGGCGACAATGCCGGTATTAAAGCCGCCATGAGAGGAATTGATTTGCTTTTGCAAGAAGGGTTAAATGTTAAAGTGGTATTACTGCCCGAAAAACACGACCCCGATTCCTTTAGCAAAACGGTAAGCGATGTTGAGTTCAGAAATTATATTCACGAACACGAACAGGATTTTATTCTCTTTAAAACCGAAATTCTTCTTAAAGACACAGCCAAAGACCCCATCAAAAGAGGAATTGCATTTAAAGAAATAGTAAAAACCATTTCGCTCATCCCCGACACGCTTTTACGTGCCATCTATATAAAAGAAACCTCTAAACTTCTACAAGTAGAAGAATCGACCTTACATCAAGAAATCGGTTCATTGCTAATACAAAAGAAAACGGGGACCTCCACTTATATTAAGCCCCAGACTATCCAACCAACGACCGTTCCGGTTCCTTCGTATGTTGAGGATTTTTATGTAGAAGAATTAGAAAACGAGATTTTGAGAATTTTGCTGCTTTATGGCAACGAAATATACGCCATCGAACCCAACGAAGACAACACGGACGAAAATAAAATCAGCGTTGCTCAAGCTATAATTTACGATTTGCTAAACGACGAATTAGAATTTAAAAACCTGATTTACAAACAGGTATTTGAAATTTTACACCAACAATTGCAATCAAGCGGATACTGCGATACAAAGATTTTAGTTTACCACGAAAACGAGCAAATTAGAGAAATAGTAGCAACATTGCTTAGCACACCCTATTATTTCGGTAAAATATCCGGACAAAGCGATTTATTATCAAAATATTTTAAAAGAATTGGTATTTACGTAAAAAACGAAAAAGAAATTTTGCACGAAATTATTAACCAACTCCTGCTACGATATAAATACAAGCTACTCGAAATTGCCATTAAAGATTTATATACTAAGCTTGAGAAAGCTCAGTTTTCAGAAGTCGAAAATCAATTAATCAACGAGCAATTGATAAAAATACAGCAACTTACAATGCTTATTTCTAAAATTTCAAGCAGGTTAAATATTGTTGTAAGATAGATTGTTAATAAAAAAAGGTCGAAATCATTTGTTGTCTTAACGAAACATTTTAACTTTGTTTTAAATATTTAATGAATCAATTATGAAAACCTTTTTAAAACTTTCACTTTTTGTAGCATTAACCATGGTTGTTGCTCTTTCGTGTAAAAAAGACAGAGACGAAAATCCGACTCCCACAACGCCAACATCTGTTGTTGTTCCTGTTGTAGGCTCAGTTATGGACGTTTATGGAAACCCGTTAAGTGATGTTACTGTTAAAGCCGGTACATACACCACTACAACCGATTATTCCGGTAGTTTTTATCTTCCAACGGCTTCTTTCGGTACAACACGCTATACTATTTCTTTCGAAAAACAAGGTTATTTTAAACTATTTCGCTCAGGAGTACCTCAAGCCGGAAAGCCCATCAGACTTTCCGTTGGTTTGATTTCTGAAAATGACCCTACTTATGCTTCGCAAAAAACCTTTAGCGCCCTGCAAAAAGACTCTATCCAATTGCCTGACGGAAGCGAAGTCGTATTTCCGGCAAACGCCTTTATTAGCTCAAATGGCAATGCCTATAACGGCTTAGTAACAGTCAAAGCTTGTTACTTGGACCCCACTTGGGATAATTACGGAATGTTTGTATTTGGCGGCGATTTATATGGCAAAGATCTCAACAACAGCGATGTTATGTTAAATCCATTCTCGGGTTTAAATGTAGTTTTATATGACGAATCAGGAAACACACTTCAGCTTGATACCATACATAATGTAAAAGCTACTGTAAAAATGCAAATACCGCCAACATTGGTTTCAGAAGCACCCGGCACCATCGAAACATGGGAATACGCTTCTGCACAAGGCATAAAACGCGAAAAAGGCGATGCCAGCAAAGTAGGCGATAAATATATGGGTCAAGTAGCCCACTTTTCGTATTGGAGTTTCGAAAAACCCCACACCGGAAAAGCAACCGTTTGGGGATATGTAAAAAGAATTGTAAACAACGATAGCGTTGGTGTTCCGGGAATAAAAGTAAAAGTGGGAAGACAAATTTTAATTACGGACCAAGATGGAAAATATGAAGCCAACGTCCCGGATAATTTAAACGGTATTGTGGTAGCTGCTATTTGGGGAACAATTGCAATAAATCCACAACTTATTTCGCCGGCTTTGCAAAATAATGAAAGTAAACGATTCGATTTTGTTTTAAGCTCTTCCAA
Source organism: Bacteroidales bacterium (assembly GCA_035371305.1). GTDB lineage: Bacteria > Bacteroidota > Bacteroidia > Bacteroidales > GWA2-32-17 > Ch61. The sequence continues at coordinate 7,361 of DAOOWN010000008.1, read as the reverse complement.
TGTAATTATGCTAAAAGGCGTTGTGAAAAATGCAAATGGACAAATTATACCGAACGCCTTGGTTAGTGCCGAATGGTATTCTTCATCGCAACAACGAGTGGTTACTTTTACCAACAGCTTAGGAAGGTTTGCCTTACCCGTTGATGCAAATGCCAGTTATGTAACCTTAACCGCAAAAACCGCAACACAAACCTCGCAACCCTTGTACATAAACAATCCTACTGACGGTATTGACACTCTAATTATTATGCCGGCAATTACCGGGTTAAATTATTTAAAAATAGATGGACAAACGATGTTTTCTTTTAATAAACCGCCTTTAAATCAAACTGATACAAGTATGTTTTGTGAATATAATTCAATATATCAATCTTTTTATTTAAGTGTAAGTATTTATAATTACAGTGGTTTTAATATACAAGGAAATATAGCATTACCCGTTCAAATAAATACAGATTATACTATTCCTGCTCCATTTACAGTTACCTTTGGAACAAGCAATCACAATATAACAAGTGGTAAAATTAAGTTTACTAAGTTTCAATCTTATAATGGAGGATTAGTTGAGGGAGTTGTATATAATGCAACAGATGACCAAGGACGAAATGTTGAAATTGGTTTTTCCGTAAATTATTCGTCTTATAGAATGAAGAAAAGAAGTAAATAATTTTGAATTATGAGCTTGAATAAAGTTTTGTTTAGTTGTTTTTTTATACATTCTTTTTTTCATAGTTTTTCGCAAGTTGCAATTAATTCAAATGGTCAGAATCCTGATGCTAGTGCTGGTTTAGATGTAAGTTTTACTAACAAAGGAGTTTTAATATCGCGTTTAACCAAATCACAGCGTGATCAAATTGTATCACCGGCAACATCGTTAATAATATATCAAATAGACAACACCCCTGGATATTATTATTGGAATGGAAGTCAATGGTTAATGTTAGGATTAAATAACCACAGCCATGCGAATTTAACCTTTAATAATTTCGGTAGCGGAGAGTCAAGCGGATCCGTTTATAATGGATCTTCTGCAATGACCGTTTCGTATAATACCTTAGGTGCTGTCGGTGGAATTGGCATTTCTACTAGAGTTGCTATTTGGTCCAGTGCTAATACTATCAGCTCTAATATTAATTTATATTGGGATAATATTAATGCTCGTTTGGGAATAGGAACTTCTAGTCCAACTGCTCAATTACATACTACCGGTACAGTACGTTTTACTAATTACACATCAGGAACAAACGGCGCTATTTTAAAAATAAATTCAACCGGTGATATAGGAATTACAAATTTTACAGGAAATACAAATGAAGTATTACTTGGAAATGGAATGTTTGGCACACCTGTTACATATACTACAGCTTGGCAATTGACAGGGAACAGTGGTACAAATACAACAAATAATTTTATAGGGACCATTGATAATGTAGATTTAATTTTTAAAACTAATAATGCTGAACGATTTAGAATTTTAGCCAATGGAAATGTAGGAATAAAAACATCCACACCTCGAAGTATGTTTGAATGCGGTAGTGGCGTGGGAAATGTTTCGATTTTTCCAACATATTCTTCTGCATTGGATTACGGCACTGCCGGTATAGGATTTAACTTAATCAGATTATCAAATGGAACATGGCAGGCAAAAACAGATGGTTCAAACAATGGAGGAACTGCCATTTATGGAGGAATTTATAATGGTTTATCCTTTATTACCATAGAAAATACAGGAGGTGCTGACCAAAATTTAACAGATGCCAACATTTATCCTTCTAAAATAAGAATGGTTATTAAAGACAATGGCAAAGTGGGTATTTCGCAAAATAATCCGGGAGCAACGCTAGATGTTGGGGGACATATATGGCAAACAAACACAGGGCAGTCTGTTTTTATTGGTGAAGGAGCTGGTCAAAATGATGATTTGAGTAATAAACAAAATGTTTTTATTGGTTATAGAAGTGGAAGCCAAAATACAATTGGAAATAATAATGTTAGTATTGGTTACTCTGCCCTACAAAACAATACTACAGCTTCACGTAATATTGCAATTGGCAGTAATGCATTATTTTCACAAAATTATTCTTATAATAATACTCAGTGGAATTCAGATAATTTAGCAATAGGATATAACGCTTTATATTCTTGTGTTTCAGATAACGTTGTAGGTAATTTTAATCTTGCAATAGGCAATTTTTCCTTAAAATCAAATACGTATGGTTATGCAAATTGCTCAATTGGTTTTAATTCGCTAAATTTAAATATCCACGGAAACTACAATACTGCGTTAGGTTATAATTCTCAATGTAAAAATTTAGCATCTAATAATACATCAGTTGGTGCTAATTCATTATATAATAATACATTTTCTGGTAATAATACAGCCATTGGAACCGGTTCTTTATTTTATAACTCAGTTGGAGCTGAAAATACTGCAATTGGAAGTAATGCTGGCTTTGGTTCTAACTCGATATCTTTTAATCAATGTACTTTTTTAGGTGCTAATTCATATTCTACTGTTGCACGAAATAATGTAACTATGTTGGGTTATGGTATTACCAATGGTGAATGTACAGGTGATAATCAGGTATTAATTGGAAATACTGCAGTAACTCAAATTCGTTGTCAAGTAGGCATTACATTATACTCCGATGCACGCTTTAAAAATAACATAAAAGAAGATGTACATGGTTTGGATTTTATTAGAAAATTAAAACCAGTAACTTACAACGAAAACCCAGAAATTCTTCATCATATTTGGGGTACACCCGACAGTCTTATGAAAAATATTGATCATACAGAAATAAAAAAACAAAGAATGATTGGCTTATTAGCTCAAGAGGTAGAAAAAGCTGCTTATGAATGTGGTTTTGATTTTCCGGGGATTGATATTCCTAAAAACGATAAAGAAGTTTACTCTCTTCGTTATACAGATTTTATAATGCCATTAATTAAATCAGTTCAAGAATTAGATAAAAAAAACAGCGAATTATTAGAAATTGTTAAAAAGCAAAGCGAAGAAATCGATGCTTTAAAACGTGAAATACATAAATAATTAAAATAATCTGTTCTAAATATCAACTCCCTGTTTTTCTTGAGGCGGAATCATCTGTTTTTCTTTTTTCTTTGGCGTGCTGTTATTTGGTTGGTCTGTTTTTGGTTTCAAGCTTGGCGTTGGTTGTTGTTTCAGCAGTTTATTTATCATTTCTTGTTGTTCTTGAATTAGTTGCTGATGACGTTTAAACATTTCTTGCATATTTTGGTCCATATTAAAATCGAAGAATGGGTCTTGAAATGAAGGAAAATCAAAGGGTTTAAAAAATGCACTGTCGTTATCCAAAAGAGAGAAGGAACGATCGAACATGAAATTCGATTTTGGGAAAAACTGACTGAAAAGCGAATCGTTTATATTGCCGTCTGCATTGCTCCACGACCACGAATAAGTAGAATCATAGCGAATAACATTTCCGTTTTCGTCTAACTGTCTTTTAACATCAATATGAACGTTGGGCTGATTTTTAGGGCTCGGATCGTCTTGTTTTTGTGCAAAACTGCATGAAGTTAACATCAAAAGAATAAATAACGAACCAACATTTTTTTTTAACGAAAACAAATGTACTTTTGTGTGTGTTTTCATAAGCCATTATGTTTTGGTTTGTAAATGCAAAATTAATATCAAAAAACGAGCGTTGTCAAGTCTTTAACAAAATTTAGCATGAAGTCAAAAATTCTAACAACTACTGTTTTACTGTTATCGTGGGTAAGTTTATTTACCGATATTTCGAGTGAGATGCTTTATCCTGTAATTCCGATGTTCTTAGCATCCATGAATTATTCTGCGGCATTTATCGGCCTACTCGAAGGCGTGGCTGAGTTTATAGCAGGACTTAGCAAGGGGTATTTCGGTTTGTGGTCGGACAAATTACAGCGAAGGCTTCCTTTTGTAAGAACCGGATACATGCTTAGCGCATTTGCAAAACCACTGATGATTTTAATCCCTTCGGGTTGGTGGGTGTTGTTTACACGCACACTCGATCGGTTTGGTAAAGGCGTGCGAACCGCTTCGCGCGATGCAATGCTTTCTGAAGAAGCTACCCCCGAAACAAAAGGGAGAGTCTTTGGTTTTCATCGCTCCATGGATACCTTGGGAGCTGCTATTGGACCTGCTATTGCTCTGGTATTTTTGTGGTTTTATCCAAACCAATATAAATGGCTATTTATAGCAGCATTGATTCCCGGACTTATTACGCTGTTCTTTTTGTTTCGATTAAAAGAAAAGAAAAAAGATACCCAAGATTCGACAAAAAAAGTTTCGTTTTTCTCATTTTTTTCATATATTAAGCATAGCTCAACATCGTATCGTTTATTAATTACAGGCTTGTTATTATTTGCACTTTTCAATAGTTCAGACATGTTTCTGCTGCTCAAAGCAAAAGAATTAAATCTTTCCGACAGCACGGTTATTGCTTTATATATCGGATACAATCTGATTTATGCTCTATTTTCCATACCGGCAGGCATGTTAGCTGATAAAATCGGATTAAACAGGGTCTTTATTTTAGGAGTGGTCGTTTTTGCTTTGGTATATGCCGGTTTTGCTTTTGCTTCAAGCCTTAGTATGCTTGTGGTATTATTTGCGGTTTATGGTTTTTATGCTGCAGCCACTGAAGGCATAGGAAAAGCATGGATAAGCAATGTTGTCAATAAAAACGAAGTAGCCAGCGCCATTGGTTCTTTTACGGCATTACAAAGCGCCGCAGCTTTGTTGGCAAGTGTTTTTGCCGGGTTTATTTGGACAAAATTCGGCTCACAAGCTACCTTTATACTTACCGCCATGGTTTCGCTCTTTGTCGTTTTATTTTTTATTGCAATAAACAGCAAAATAAAGCTTCAGAAGAAAACAGCATGAACAACGTTACTATTATACAGCTTTTCTTTTTAAGATTCTTTAATTTAATGAGCATTGTTTTGTCCTATATATATTCTGTCTTATTTAAAAAAGTGAAAGTAGCTCCCATGCCATTCTCAATAAATATTGAACCAACCAACAAATGCCAATTGTCGTGTCCCGAATGCCCTACAGGCATGAATCAAATTCCGGTTAACAAGGGTGAAATGAATTTAAACGTATTTGAAAAATTGATTTCATCTATCTATAAACAAGTCTTTTATATCAATTTATACTTCCAGGGCGAGCCTTTATTGAATAAACATATCATCGACATGATTAAGTTGGCGAGAAAACATAGAATGTATGTTGTGCTTTCTACCAATGCTCAAATAATAGATGAAAAACGTGCAGAAGAATTGGTTTTGAGCGGGCTATCAAAAATCATTGTTTCAATGGATGGAATAACCAATTCATCGTATCAAAAATATCGAGTCGGAGGTCAGTTGACAAAAGTAAAAGACGCCATAGTATTGCTTAACAAAGCTAAACAACAGTACAGAAAAAACAAGCTCCGAATTGTTGCCCAATTTTTAGTAAACCGTTACAACGAGCACGAAATAAGCGAATTTCTTCAATGGGCAAAAAATAATAAGGTAAAACCCACACTAAAATCAATGCAATTATACAGTGATTTTACTTTCCTGCCTCAAAACGAAAAGTTCAGAAGATATTCTTTTGTAAATAATAATTGGGTTTTAAAACGTTCTAAAAAAAACAGATGTTTTAGAATATGGAAACAATGCGTTATCCGCTACAATGGCGATGTACTTCCGTGCTGTTTCGATAAGTACGCGCAGTATGTAGTCGGAAATATAAATGAAGAAAACTTAAGCAACATATGGTTATCGGAAAAATTTACTTCGTTTCGATACAATATTTTAATGAATAAAAATTCTGTTTTAATGTGCACAAACTGTACAGAATAACGATAGACCGTATCAAAACAGCAGCTTTTTCCGGCATTTTCGCTTTGTGTGTCAGCATAACGTTGAAAGTATGGGTCATGTTTGCAACGAAGTAAGTTAATATTATACACACGTTTCGCAATAAAGTTTACAAAAAATAATTTTTTTGGTTATTTATTAAAAAAGTCTTAAATTTGACAAACATTATAAAAATAATGTACACCTCAAAAACAGCAAAAACTACACAACACATACCCATTTTGGCCTATATGCGCACCTTTTGGGGGGTTAGGTTTATATATAAACGAGTTACCTCCAAGTGTAGGAAACAAACAACGACAGAATGACAATGAAATTTTTTCTGCTTAAAGACAAAAAAAAGAAAAGGGATCCCACCACATATTTTGGCACATTTGTCTTTGCCCGACATAAAAGCCAACTCTTCGCAAAGCCAAAAGAGCATTCATTTTGCCTTGTAACCAAAGACAGGGTAAATATTAATGGGTTCTCGATTTTTTTCAGTATTTTTGCAATACTATGAATGATATTTTTAACACAGAATCTATTATAAATGAAGTATTTGGAAACAAGGTTGAACTTTTTCCAAGTGTTAATGAGTTATTTGAATTAGAATTAGCATATTTAGAATACAAGAGCTTATCAGGAGAACAACTTTTAGAAAGAACGGCTTATATAAAGTCAATTGACAATAAGTTCTCAAATCACTACTTATTATATTCTAATAATTCAGAAAAAATACATGCTGACAGGTCTTCTGCAACACAAGCATATTTTGAAGAAGGACAATTTTCTACTGGTTACGCTACTCATGGTTTATTTCCTTATCGTGGAAAATTTCACCCACAATTAATAAAAGGCTTAATAAACATTTTAAATGTACAAAAAGATGAAACTATTTTAGACCCAATGGCTGGCAGCGGTACAACAAATGTCGAAGCAGCTTTAATGGGTATAAATTCACTTGCAATTGATGTTAGTCCTTTTTGTCAATTCATGATTAAAACAAAGTATGAAGCATTAACTATTGACCTGAAATTATTAGAACAAACAAAAATTGAAAACAAGAAATTGTTTGATTTTTTCAAGCAAGGAGATGTTTTGAAGAGAATATCTAAGATTGACGATTATAATAAAATCAAAATATATAATCTTGCTTTTTTAGCATTTTTAGATGCCTTGGGTTATTCAAAAAGAGTTGTAAAATCAAACCATGAACAATTATTTGATAAGGTTTTACCAAGATATATCGAAACTGTAAAATCATTTTTATCTAACAAGTATTTTGACCAGAATAAAATAGGAAAACTTAATGTTTTATCTGATTCGGATGCTTTGAATATCAACCTCGAAAACAATTCCGTTGATTGTGTGATAACTTCTCCCCCATATTCATTTGCAATTGATTATGTTGAGAATGACAAAGACCAATTAGAATTTTTAGGTTATGACACAACTGAATTAAAAAACAGACTAATTGGACTTAAAGG
>DAOOWN010000007.1:0-47857 GCA_035371305.1 Bacteroidales bacterium | reverse complement strand
TAGCACTATTGAATGCTTTTTTGCCGGCTCTGATATATTGTTTTGCCGTTTGTGATTGACCGGTCAAACTATATACAATGAAAATAAAAAAAAGCCAAACTCTCATAATCGCTACAAAAATGTTGGACATATATGTTTTTCGGGTAATTGAATTTTTGTGGGTGTTGAAAAAATATAACGTATGGCTATCTCAAAACCACCACGACCATTGCTTGCAGTAACCAAAGGAGAAATATTAAAATCGTAGCTGATGCCTAAATGAAAATTCTGATAATCTATAGCTGTAGAGAGTATGGCAGCATCTCCAACTCTAAACCATCCGCCTATATAAAAACCTTTAAACGAAATATCTTGTGTTTTCCGGTATAGCAATCCTCCTGCATAAATTTCGTTTAGCATACGCTGGTTAAACCAATATATTGAGGGAAGTATAAATGTTTGTTGTGATATTGGAAACGAAGATTGTACATATAGCGTCATCTTGCGATCCAATTTTACATCTATTTCTTGATAAAAAGTTTTTTTAGGCTGATTAATATGATAAATGGACCATCCCAAAATAAGTGGGATGTCCGGTTTTAGCATTCTTTTTACCCAAAATCCTCCATGAACATCAAAATAATGCATCTGACTTCTTGGAAACTGCTCAATGGGTGCAATGTTTGGGTCGAACATATAACCATTGTACTGGTTATCGAAATAAAACTTGGTATAATCGACCGAGTTTTGGTTCCACATACCTAAGATCCCGATTTTTATTTCCCAAAGCGAATCATTGAAAGGCAGCTTATACGATGATACCAAACCAATTTGATTGGTTCCAAAATGACCGTCTCCGGCTTTATCGGTATTAAACAACAGTCCGGCAGATAATTTTCCCGGTATCGTCAAATTATTCATTTTTTTTTCAAAACTGGCCGAAAATGTTACATAAGGAACTGTAATAGAACGCCATTGTGTTCGTTGATTCAGATGAATTCTATAATCGGCATTATAGTTGCCAGTTTCGGCAGGATTTAAATTTAAAGGAGATAAATGCGATTGCGAAAAATGAATATCCTGTGCGTACCCGCCAAGCAGAAAAAAATAAAACATCATTATAATGCCACTTCTTTTCATCTCAATAAAGTGATATTGCCTTTTTTCTCAAATTGAAGACGATTAAGGCAGGTTACTTTTAAGTAATAGACAAAAACAGCAGGATCTAATGGTTTGCCGTTATATTTACCGTCCCATCCTTTACTGGCATCGGTTGTTTCAAACATTTTTTCACCCCAGCGATCATAAATGGCAAAATATAAGTCGGTTGCCATATCGGCATGTACAAATAGAATGTCGTTGTTGCCGTCCCCGTTTGGAGTAAAGGCATTTGGAACGTATATGTAGGGTTCTGAACAAATTACATCTAAAATAGTAATGGTTACCGTGTCAATATTGGTACATCCAAATGCATCGGTTATTTGAACAACATAAGTTGTTGTTGAATCGGGGCTGGCTATGGGATTTTGAACATAGCCATTAGATAAGGTATTGGCCGGCCACCAAATAAAATGTAAATTACTATTAGCAACAGCATACAAATGCGAACTTTGTCCGTGGTAAATAACATAAGGTTGAGCAATAGCATCGAGTGAAGGGCTGTAATTGCTGTTTTCAATTGTATATTCTGATGTATAAGAACACCCGTTTGCATCGGTAATAGTAAGCAGATAATGACCAGCACATAAACCCGAAATGTTTTGTGTAGTGCTTCCGTTAGACCAATTGAATGAATAAGGAGCCGTACCGCCTTGAGGCAAAACATGAATAGTGCCATTACATGAAACCTCACATAAGGTAGGTTGAATAATCGTATCGGCATTTAACAAATCCGGTTGATGGATAACGATTTGGGTAGTGTCGCTACAATTGTGTGCATCGGAAATGATAACGGAATAAACGCCTTCTCCAATACCATAGATACCATTGGTATTATTTCCGTTATTCCATGTATAACTAAAAGGTCCGGTACCTCCTAAAACCTGGGAGATAATAGCATGAGTCGTATCACCATAGCATTTTATGGGCGGAATAGTTAAAACAGGACGAATGCTATCCGGTTGTTGAACTAAAATAGATTGAACACGCACACAATATTCTGCATCGGTTACTGTAACCGAATAAATTCCCGAACACAGATTACTAATAGTTGTTGATGAACTTTGATTATTCCACAAATAAGAATATGGAGGTGTTCCTTGAGTGGTTATAAAAACGAGTGCACTTCCATCGCACGAACCAAAACATAAAGTTGGCTGTTGCGAGGTTGTAATCTGTAGTGGCGATGGGTCGTTTATGGTTGCACTTAAAACCGTGTCGCATCCATTTTGGTCGGTAATGGTAACGGAATAATTTCCGGCAAATAAATTTTGCAATACCGGAATAGTGTCGTTTGTATTCCAATGATAATGGTATCCGGGTGTTCCTCCCCATGCTTGTGTCCCAACTGAACCAGTATTTGCGTGCTGCGGGTCGCATTGTGCAAGGGACAAAACTTGAATGCTTGCTTCTAATAGAGGTGGATTTGCAAATGTGGTGTTAAGTGTAACAGAACAACCAATGGCATCCCTTACCGTTACAGCATAGGTGCCGGCACATAAGTTTTGCTGATGCGAACCACTTCCCGAATTGCTCCATTGATAACTAACCGGTAAAACAGGATCTGTAACGGATACTTGTATTTCTCCGTTGCATTCATTATGACATAAGACTGGATTGGTAGATGAAAATTGTGCCGTAAATGGGTCGATATTAACACGGACAGAATCGATGGTGCTACATCCATGACTTTCGGTAGCTGTAACATAATACGTTGTTGATTGACTTGGTTGTATTGTAGGACTTGAAGTATTTGATCCGCTACTTATTGCATTGGCCGGAGCCCATTGGTAACTTGCTGTCCCTGTTGAAGAAATAACTGTTGCATGAATGATTGCATTGGAATTTGCACACAACATTGTATCGGGAGTTGTTTGTATTACAATTCGATTAACATTGACGTTGACGGTGTCCAATAAAGAACAAATGCCATCGCTGATTAACACATAATAATTTTGCGTTTGCGAAGGTATAACGGCTAAAGACGGGTTAGTAACAGATTGATTAAGCGTATCTTGAATCGGTAATTGATCATCCCAGACAAATGTTAACGGAAGCGAATTTCCGTTTGCAGAAGCGGTTAATATTACCGAATTACCATAGCAAACCGAGGTATCAGAAATTTGACTTTGCAATGATTCTACTAAAACGGGTCGAATCATCGTATCTGCCATATTGCACGAAGTTGGATTATTCGCTATCAGCGTAACATAGTATGTGCCGGCTTGTGTGTATGTATGACTTGGATTGACATCGGTAGAATAAGTCCCATCGCCAAAATTCCAGTAATATTCGGTAGCAAGTTGGCTTGTATTTGTAAACTGAGTTGGGCTGTTGATACAAACAGATGGAGCTTGAAAATCAGCAACCGTTAAAGGAAGTGCAAAACTAAACTTAAAAAGTGCATTGTTGCAAACCCATTCGCTGGGTGTTCCCATTCCTCCGTTATTGGGTGACCATACTCCGGGATTTGGATACGTAGGAAATCCGTTGCAACCATAACCACAACTGGCACAAACCGATTGATAGATATTGCCACGCTTATCAAAGCGGCTTGTACCACCATCAACATGGTCGTGACCACAATAAGCATTGCTTCCATTTGGATGTAATTCGCCAAAAAACGTTGCATATTCCAAATGAGAAGCATCATCGGCTAAAACCATTAAGTAAAAATCCATACCATCTGTTTGGCTTTGATATGCATTGTTGGTAACGTCCATTCCGTAAGTGCCTTGGTTTGTATTAAAGCCCCAGTTACGCCCCCAGCCGCTTATATAAACTCGATTGCAAAAGTCAACCGAGAAGGCTGTAAACGAAATATTTGGAACACCGGAACCGGTACCAAATGCTGTACTCCAAATGGGCGAAGATAAATTATTAGGCAATTTGGTTATAAATTGCCCGCTATTGGGATTGTTATAAGCTGCATTTATTATAAAAGTTGTACCGGGTGCCTTTGTTTGACCAGTTACATATACATTTTTTAATTTATCCACTCGAACAAAATAAACTTGATCGTATTCTGCAGAACCTATATACGATGAAGCAATAACAGAATTAGCATTTGCATCTAAATGAGCAACAAAACCATTCACTTTGCCAATACCGGGTGCAAGAGGTTTCCACACCCCCGATGTAGTTGGAATATTTAACGATGTTGTTCCCCCTGCAATATAAACTTCATTATTGGCATCAATATCTAATGAATACACGGCATCTTTTTCGCTTCCACCGAAATAAGTACTCCACAACAATTGCGTAAAAGTAGGATTAAGTTTAAAAACGACACCTTCTTGGTTACCGCTATAATTTTGACCAAAAGTACCGGGAGTTGTTGGAAAATTGGGTGAATATGAACATGTGCCGACATAGACATTTCCGGCCGGGTCGCAAATAACCTCGCCTCTGGCACCATCGGCATAATTATAATACAAACTGCTGTCGTTGCCTTCGGCCATATAATAGCCGTAATAATTCAATCCATCGTTTTTAGATCCACCAATAAGAGTTGATGCCAGTAAATGTGTACCGTCGTTACTTAAACGACTGACAAAAATATCGGTTCCATTAGAAAACCGAATCACATTATCATAAATTGTCGTATCTCCACCGTTAAATGTTGCATCATAAGCGTTCAGAGTTGTTGGGAAGTCAGAGGAACCTGTTGTTCCCATTACAATTAGGTCGTTGTTGCGATTACAAACCATACTATGTGGAAGTTCTTCGCTAACAGCTCCACCTAAGTATGTTGCCCATAATCGTTGCAATCCGTTTTGTGAGTATTTAATGATTCCAATATCGCAACCAATGCCATAATAACCGGGATTTGATGGATTTGACGGTTCTCCTCCTGCATAATTCACCTGATACGCCCCTAACGAAACAGGATAACCGGTATTAAAAACAATGCCGGCAGAATAACCATTTCCGAGTTCATCGTAAGTAGCAGTAAATCCCCAATTGTCGGTAGTAGAGCCCGAATACGACGAAAACACCAAAACCGGATCAATAACCAATGTATATTGCTCATCGTAACCGTTTGGGAATTGAAATGCTAAGTTGTTGCCTCTGATTAAAAAATTACACTTTACATCTACTTTTTTCCCTTGAATGATTTGATATGCATAAGGTTTTAATTCATTTACTTTTGCCACTGAAGTAATGAGAACCACATTTCCCGATTTGTCCAACAAAAGCGTATCTTGTCCTTCGTATTTTAACCGAATGTCTTCTGCGGTTCCGCCCGGTTTTACGATAAAGTCGTATTGAAGAGCATTGTTTTCGTTGATGTACAAAGTGTAATCAACGTTTTTATAAATATTATTCCAAGTTATGCGCTTATACCGTTGGACTTTTGAAGCCCATTTCGAAGAATTTTTTCCAATATAGTAATTTTCATAATCACTGTATGCTTCTGAGCCAATTGGATTAGTAGGTTTAGCATTTAAAAACGACATTTTATATGCATGAAAACGGATATATTTAGGAATGGCGGAGTTTTTATAAGCGTGATGCGATTTTGAAATTTTAATATCATTTGTGTTCACCAAATTAAAAGTAACACCATTTTCTTCAGCAAAAAGACTTCCGGTTGGTAACGAATATTTAAATTGTACGTTTTTATTCCACTGCCCTTTGTTCTCAACAAACGCACTTTGACAAAAAGCGTTGAAATAAAAAAAGAATAGAATAAGAACTAAAAACCATTTAGCCCATGTTAAGGCAAATTTTTGATTCATGGGAAAATATTTTTTGTAAATATACATCAAATCATTGATTTTTGGAAAAAAATGAAGTATTTTTGTCTTTCATGCAACTAAAAGAGTTTAGTTTGAGTCTTAAAAAAGCAGCTAATGTATAACGAAAAAGAAATTATAGAAGGCTGTAAAAAACAAAACCGAAAGGCTCAAAAGATGTTGTATGATCGTTTTTCGTCGAAATTTTTAGGTGTTTGCATGCGTTATGCAAAAGACAAACCCGAGGCAGAAGATATTTTGCAAGAGGGTTTTTTAAAAATTTTCGAACGCATTGACCAGTACAATTTTTCTGGTGCTTTTGAAGGTTGGATGCGAAGAATTATTGTTAACACTGCCATATCAAACTACAGAAAAAATTTAAAACATTACAATCATACCAACATTGATGATGTTTATGAATTCGAACAAGAAATAAACACATCAGAAGTAGAATTTTCTATGGAAGAAATGTTGCATGTCATCCAATCCTTGTCGCCCGGTTATCGAATGGTATTTAACCTTTTTGCAATAGAAGGCTATCCACATAAAGAAATTGCTGAAATGCTCGGTATAGACATTGCAACTTCAAAATCGCAATATTCAAGAGCACGAAAAATAGTACAATATAGACTACTTCAATTACGTTCAACAAGAAAAGCACACGTTGTTTCATGAAAGACGAACAATTTGAAAAATATTGGCAGGAGCAGTTTGAGCATTTTGAATCAGACCCTAACGAAATGGTCTGGGACAAAATGAGTCAAGAGTTATTTGTTCGTCAAAGCAAATCGGTGTTTAAAAACTTCATTGTTCAACCCGGTGCTAATGTATGGAGAAAAATAGCCATTGTTTTATGGTGGAATCGTTTTACGAAATTTTCGCCCTATACTTTTAATGCCTATTATCTGTTGGTTGCCATTTTATCCACTTTTACTTTAGGAACTATATTTGAACTGAATCATCCTCGTTACGATAAAAAAATAAGCTCGAATTCAGTTGTAAATAATTATTTAAATAATCCCAGAACGGCTTCTGTATGGCTTGAAAACGAATCACCCACATACCAAACTATTACTCAATCTAACAATAACCATACAACTACAACATACCCCAAAAAACAAAAGAAACAGACAAATAGCTTGCTCATTTCTAATATTGATGAACGTAATTCATTGTTTAAAGAAACCGGAATTACTTCCATAGAACCCACTTCCATTCCAAATCGTATCGATCGGATTTCGGTTAAAGAAACATTCCATTCAGTAAATGATACCGCTCTCCGTTTTTTAAAGCACCGCTCAATTTCTTTATACATAGCACCTACACTATTTAATTCGACGTTATCATTTATTGCAAAAGAGGGAAATTCGCTTAATTCTAATTATAATCCTGTTAAATCCACCATATTCAACAATTTTGCTATATCATTCTTTTACGAATGGCAGCATTTTAATTTTAAATTACAAACCGGTATAACTTATCAATCGTTATCAAAATCATACACATATAACAATGCTTCTTTTTCAAACGACACCCTTTACCATCTAAACATTATAGACAACAGCTACTACAATTACAGTTACATACAGGTTTTAAATCTTGATAGTCTTTTGCTTACCGGCGATACCATTTGGATGACCTATGTAGATTCGACATTGGTTATTAATTATGACACCCTGCAAACAACAGACATTCAGACCATACGTAAAAATAATAACGCAAAACAAAAATATGGCATTTCTGCTATAGAGATTCCATTTTTAGCCGGATATTCTTATAGTTTCGGAAAGTTTGATTTGACCTTAAAAGCCGGCAGTTCTATAAGTTATATATTGTTAACAAAAGGCTACTTGCCTTCATCATCCAATGATTACGGTACGGAGCCATTCAAACAAGAAAAAATCAATAATATTTACATAAACATAATGGCGGGGGCTGAAGCAAACTATTTTATTACAGATAGAATTTCATTGAGCTTTATGCCTCTCTATCGACATAATGTAACAAGGTTAATTAAAAACGAATTACCCCTTAGGTTAAATCTTCAAACGTGGTCTTTTAATTTTGGTATTAAATATCAGATAAGATGAAAATATTTTTAATTATATTAAGCTTGTTTTTTGCTGGCACAACGCTTTTTTCGCAAGACGATAAAGTTAATTGCAACGTGATTTTTTCTTTTAGCGTTCAGGAAAATCAATTGTCACAGTTTTCGCATAAGGTAATTAGCGGTAGCGATATGATTGTATCGTATTCGTGGGATTTTGGTGATGGATATACCTCAAATGAAGAAAATCCTGAACACGTATATTTAGGAAGTGGTACTTATACTCCATGCTTAACGGTGGTATTTGATAATAATTGCTCTGCTACATATTGCGATACCATCATTATTCGCAACCCGGTTTTAGACACACTACAAAATTATGGAATTTCTGGCTTGGTTTACGCGGGAAATGCTCTTTTGCCTAATGGAATTGCTATATTGATAAAGTTATTGAACGGGCAATATAGAGCCATAGCATATACTACCATTGACGATGGCAATTATCATTTTAGCAATTTAACTCCCGGAACGTATTACATTTATGCAATTCCTTATTTTAATTTAAATGTACTCTTTTATCCCAACTATTTCCCAACATACTATGGAAATCAATTTAACTGGCAAGACGCAAACCCCATTGTTGTTAACGGATTAATTGTAAACAAAAACATTTCACTTTTAAGCAGCAACGATTTGATATTGGGAGATGACTCCATTACCGGAAACATTATGATATCCGATTCCGCTTTTTTTGAATATAATATTTATTTAAATAATTGGTTCGACAACTCTTTGCCTTCTCAAGACTATTTGAATTTGGCACCCAACCAAGTAGTATTGCTTATGGACGAAAATAATAAGCCCCAACGATTCGCATTAACAGACCATATGGGGCATTTTTCATTTAGAAATATACCCACAAAAATATTTAAAGTAAGAACCGAAAAACATGGTTTGATTTCAGAAATTAAGGAAATGAATCTTACCGAAGGAATTAATACCGTTAATTTTACCATCATGTCTGAATCTGTTGTAATTGGCATAAATAGCAACGAACTTAAAAAAATATCTTGCAAAATGTATCCCAATCCGGTAGAATCAAACCTTTTCATAACGTTAAGCGACGAAAATATTCATCAACTACAAATCCGATTATTCGACATAAACGGCAAATCGGTTTATAATCAAATGTTTAACCATAAGCTTAGCGATAGCTATGTAATTCCTATGGGTCATCTGAGTTCGGGGACGTATATTTTGCAGCTTTCAGCTCCCACCATTTTGCCTCAAAACGTAAAAGTGGTAAAAAAATAATATTAACAATTGTTGATTTTATCTATATATTCATTTGTTATTCAGATATTTATTTGTTTAACAAATAATACTCTTATTTTTTTGTTTATTTTAATCTTTATCGTATTTTCGTAAAAACGAAAAATGTCGATTTTATTTCACGATATTATTTATGGTCCTATTAAAAGTAGGCGTTTTGGTTATTCGCTTGGGATGAACTTATTGCCCGATAAATCAAAATCATGTTCTTACAATTGTATTTATTGCGAATGTGGCTGGAATCCGGAAAAACCGCAAGGTGAGTTTGTAGATAAACACCTTTTTTTTCAAGCTCTTGAGCAGAAACTAATTTTGCTTCTTGAATCTCAAACACCCTTAGATGTGTTAACCTATGCCGGAAACGGTGAACCGACATTGCATCCTGATTTCCCTGAGATTGTTTTAAAAACAATTGCACTTAGAAATAACTATTTCCCACAAAAAGAAATTGTTTTATTAACCAACGGAACAACGATCACTTCTCCTCAAATAAAGGACATCATATTGCAGATAGAAAAACCTGTATTGAAACTCGATTCTGCAATTGAACAAACCATGAGAGCCATTAACTTACCGTCAGCTAACTTTAATTTAAAAAATTACCTTGAGCAGTTGTACTTGCTTAAAGAGAAGATTTATATTCAAACTATGTTTCTGAAAGGCAATCATTTCGGGACGAATATTGACAATACAACAAATGACGAAGTAAATGCACTTATTGAACAATATAAAAAAATTCAACCCAAGGCGGTAATGCTTTATTCGCTCGATCGAGTTCCTCCACTAAGTAGTTTAATTAAAGTAGATACTGAAACCCTTCGGTCAATTGCAAATAAAATAGAAGCTGCTGGAATAAAAACCATATGGGTATAGAAAACAATCATAGTAAAAATATTTTGATATGCCCACTCGACTGGGGAATAGGACACGCAAGCCGCGTGATTCCCATTATTAAAAAACTCCAATCTAAAGGTCATCATATTTTTATTGCTTGCTCCAAACAGCAACATTCTTTTTTTAAAAATGAAATCACTAATTATACTTGGATTCCAAGTGCATGCCCCAGTATAAAATATAGCGAAAAAAAACTTTCGATTTTCGATTTGATTAGGCTTATACCAATAATTTTTGTCGGAATAAAAAAAGATAAAAAGAAAATCGACTCATGGGTAAAAAAACACCATATTCAAATCGTAATTAGCGATAACAGATATGGCTGTTATAGTCAACATGCTTATTCTGTTATAATAACTCATCAAGTTAAAGTTGAACTTCCCAAAAAGTTAAAATGGGCAGAAAAAATCTTGCACAAGCAGATAAAAAAAATGATATACAAGTTCAACCGTTGTTGGATACCCGACATTAAAGAAATGCCCAATTTTGCCGGAGACTTATCGCTTCAATTTTCACTAAACGGGAAGTCGTCATTTATTGGACTTTTATCACGTTTCGACGAAAATCAGGTTCTCGAATCTCAACCGGAAAAGACATATGAAGTTATAGGAATTGTAAGCGGGCCTGAACCACAACGAACAATTTTTGCCAAACTGCTACTTCAGCAAATGAAAGAATTGCAAAAACCTTGCTTGCTGGTTTTGGGCGATTTTAGCAAACCAACAAGTAATTACCAAGATGACAACGTTTCGGTTTATTCATCCATGAACACCAAAGAGTTGTATAAGGCGTTTCAATCTTCAAAATTTATCGTCGCACGTTCGGGATATTCTACTATTATGGATTTAATTAGCTTACGACGAACGGCCATTTTGGTTCCCACTCCGGGACAAACCGAACAAGAATATTTGGCTCGATATTATAAATCGAGGCGTATGTTCGTTATTGCCGATCAAGATAAACTGAATTTAGCAGAATCACTTTCTGAACTTTCTGTATATTCGTGTATATATCATTACAACGCCAACGAAAATTTTGAACAGGAACTAGAAATGGTTCTTAATTAGTATTGACAATATTTCATGTAATTTTCTTTGCCTTCCAAAGAGCCAAGCTGAGCAGCCTGATTAAAATCATGACATGCCTCAGATATCTTTCCTACTACTCGCAAAACAGTTCCTCTGTAAACATAATTATCGGGATTATTCGGAGACAGTTCAATAGACCTTGAAAAATCTTCAATTGCAAGATTGTATTGTCCCTTGTTGCCATAAGCCATTCCTCTATTGTGGTACGTTTCGGCATTGTTTGGTTCTATGGATATAGACGTCGTATAATCTGCAATTTCTTTGTCATATTGAGCTAAAGAACCCCATGCCACCCCTCTGTTATTATATGCTAAGGCAAATTTTGGTTTAAGCTGTATGGCGTTGGTGTAATCTTGAATGGCCTTTTCAAATTGCTTAAGCTTTCCGTAAATATTTCCTCTGTTCAAAAAAGCCTCGGCGTAATCGGGTTTTGCTTTTATTGCATTTGTATAATCGCTCAATGCCATATCTATCAAACCTCTTTGGTCGTAAAGCACGCCGCGGTTATAATAGGCCCTACTGTCATTTGAGTTTAAATCTATGGCCTTGGAATAATCCTGAATAGCTTCGTCTATTTTTCCTTTGTTTTCGAGCAAAACACCTCTGTTGTTATACGCTATTCCGCACATTGGATTTTTTTCGATGCACGCATTATAAAAAATCAACGGATTGGCATACATTCTTATATTTGCAAACGA
This sequence comes from Bacteroidales bacterium, assembly GCA_035371305.1. Lineage (GTDB taxonomy): Bacteria > Bacteroidota > Bacteroidia > Bacteroidales > GWA2-32-17 > Ch61. The sequence continues at coordinate 35,922 of DAOOWN010000007.1, read as the reverse complement.
AAGTATAAACATACTTGCAGCCACAATTCCAAATAAAAGTTGACTGGATTTTTTTTTATAGAAGTGCAAGTCATTCGGTAGTAAACGTATAAGCATGATCATCAAACCTACATATGGCAGCGAAAACCGATGATTTAAATAATCAAAGTTTGGATGTTTATAAAACATGGAAGGAAACATTAAAAATAAAAACCATGCTGCAGCAAAAAAAATAATGTTTCGATGTATCGATTTCTTTTTTAAAACTATAACAAGTAGAAATGTAATTATTAATAAACCCAATATCAATCTCAAATTAGAAAAGGAAGGGATGGGAGCCACATTAATCGGAAATAAAAATACTGAAATCGATTCGGGAAGAATTCTCAAATTTGCTGCAAATGCTGAAATTCCAAATGTTTCATTTAAGTCCGGCGTATCTTTTATGGCAATGAGTCGCAAAAAGTACCAAAACAAACCAATCACGACATAAACAATTAAAACAAGTAACAACGATCGAATCAGCTTTTTATTTGGTCTGTATAGAAAATAATAAAGAAGAAAAAGAAAAGGGAGAACCACTGCTGTTTCCTTACTAAATAGAGCTAAAATAAAGCTGAAAAAATGAAGAATCAGCGAGTGTATTTTTGATGAATTTAAAAAATCTATCCAAAAAATAAAAGACAATAAACTAAATAGAACCAGCATTAGTTCAGCCCTGTTGGCTAAATGAGCAACAGACGAGACCAATACAGGATGTAGAGCATACATTAAACTAATCCAGAAAGAAATGGTATTATTAAAATTCAACTTTTGCAATAACACAAACAACGCAAGACATATTAAGCAAAACAATAAAACATTAGATAGATGAAGCATCCAAGTAGATGTCGTTCCACCGATAAAAACATCGGCCATGTAGCTGATTGTTCCGAGCGGTCTATAAAAAGAGCTTGTTTTTACAATAAATTGATCGGTTGTGAATGCATTGAAAACATTATGGTAATCGTTAAGATAGGCCATGTTTTGCTCAATGATCAGGTCATCGTCAAAATGGATATAACCGTGTGAAAGGGTCTGAAAGTAAAGTAAAAATGGTATGCCAACAAGAAGTACAATCTTTTTATCAAACGTTTTTTTGGGTAATGAAACTGCCGTACTTTTTTTATTTGCCATTATTTAACATGAGAGTGGAGCTGCCGGGAGTCGAACCCGGGTCCAAACAAGGAACCAAACTGCTTTCTACATGCTTAGCTTTTGATTATTTGTCGGGAATAAGCTGGCCTAAAGCAACCTACTTACTCCTTATCTTCTTAGCTTCGCCCTAATACCGAAGACTTATTAAGGCTATCCCCGTTACACGACACTTCGTAGCCGGACGCCACAGGGAAGGGGCTTCCGCGAAGTGCTCGTCCATATCCTCCTTGAGGATTGGAAAATCCGCGTTTTATTATGCGGCGAGAGCGAAATTTTCGTTGCCAGTTATTGGCTCAAGAACCTTTTTTACGAGCGTATTCTCATGGCTCGGCATGCTTACAATTCCATTCACTTGCTGTCAATACCATTTCAGCCCCGGAATTGAAAAGCAAAGATACAAAAAAAATGGAATAAACGCTTATTTATTAACAAAGATACATCAAAGATTTTTTATGTTTATGTATTTTCTATTTTTGCGACATGAATATTTCGAACCGGAATTTTTATTTGCTTGCTCTTATTAAGATTTCTCACTGGTTTATGTTGGTAATGCCCATTGTGGTCCTTTTTTACCAAAGCAATAACCTTAGTATGCACGAAATATTTATTATTCAGAGTATTTATTCTATCTCAATCGTTGCTTTTGAAATTCCTTCGGGATATTTTGCTGATGTCATCGGTCGAAAAAAAACAATTCTTATTGGAGCATGGATGGGTGTGTTCGGTTTTTCTGTATATTCTTTTTCGTATAGTTTTTGGGGTTTTGTTGTTGCCGAAATTATATTGGGAATTGGGCAAAGTATGATATCGGGAGCCGATTCGGCGTTGCTTTTTGATAGTCTTACCGACGATCGTAACGAACAGGCTTATTTAAAGCTTGAAGGACGTGTTATTTCCATTGGTAATTTTGCAGAAGCGTTTGCCGGTATTATTGGAGGTTTACTGGCTGTTTATAGTTTACGTTACCCTTACTATGGACAAGTATTGGTTTCAGCTATCGCTGTACCTGCAGCTTTTTTATTAAAAGAACCGCATTGCAGTAAAAGTCGAATCGAATTAGGATGGAGTCAAATAATAAACGTAATTAAATATTCATTCAGTACAAAAAAATTGCGTTGGAACATTTTGTATTCTTCATTTGTGGGTGTTTCTACTCTTACAATGGCATGGTTTGTACAACCTTGGTTTATATTTAATAATGTTTCAACTGAGTATTTTGGCATTTTGTGGACATCGTTAAATCTTACCGTGGGTTTATCGTCAATGCTTGCCTATAAAATAGAACTAAAAATCGGCGAAATCAGGACTCACTTCCTTTTTAATTTATTTATTATTATGGGATTTTTAGTTTTAGGATGGACCCATTTATGGGTTGGGCTTTTTATTTTGTTTTTATTCTATTTAGCTCGTGGAGTTGCAACACCTATATTAAAAAATAATATCAATAAGCATACACCCTCAAATATTCGGGCAACCGTGCTTTCTGTTCGCAATTTTTTTATTCGTATTCTTTTTTCATTGATAGGCCCTATTTTAGGATATATGACCGATAAACTAAATTTAGCTTATTCGCTTACTATTGGAGGAATTGTTCTAGGTATTATCATAAGCATTAGTTTTGTGTTATTTATTATAACAGATAATCTGAAGTTTGAAAAAGAAGTTTTTGAACAGTGATAAAATTTCTTCAAAAGCTTATATGTTTTTTATATCTTTACGCTTTAAAATTCAAATACTATGATGTCAAAAGAAGAATTTAAAAGAGTTGTAAGCCAAGGAATACCTGAAGTTTTACCGGAACCAAAACCTTATGATCCCACCATTAACCATGCACCCAAACGCAAAGATATTTTAACAAAAGAAGAAAAAAAATTAGCATTACGAAATGCACTTCGTTATTTTCCGGCTAAATTTCATGAAACATTAGCTCCAGAATTTCTAAACGAATTAAATACGTATGGACGCATATACATGTATCGTTTTCGTCCCGATTACGAAATGTATGCCCGACCAATTGATGAGTACCCTCATAAATCTAAGCAAGCTGCAGCCATCATGCTCATGATTCAAAACAATTTGGACAAAAAAGTAGCTCAACATCCACACGAATTGATTACCTATGGAGGTAATGGTGCAGTATTTCAAAATTGGGCACAGTACTTACTAACCATGAAGTACTTAAGCGAAATGACCGACGAACAAACCCTGGTTATGTATTCCGGTCACCCGATGGGATTATTTCCTTCGCATAAAGATGCTCCTCGAGTAGTCGTTACAAATGGTATGGTTATTCCAAATTATTCTTCTAAAGATCATTACGAAAAATTTAATGCCTTAGGTGTATCGCAATACGGACAAATGACCGCAGGTTCTTATATGTATATCGGACCACAAGGTATTGTTCACGGAACCACCATTACTGTTTTAAATGCCGGCAGAATAATCAGCAAACACGGCGAAGATTTATCAGGAAAACTTTTTGTTTCGAGCGGATTAGGCGGCATGTCGGGTGCTCAACCCAAAGCATCCGTAATAGCCGGAGCTGTGGGCGTTATAGCCGAAGTAAATCCCAAAGCTACACAAACACGTTATTCGCAAGGATGGGTAGATAAAGTATATGATAATCTTGACGAATTAATTCCAAGAATTTTAAAGGCAAAACAAAATAAGGAAGCTGTTTCTATTGCATATCAAGGGAATATTGTCGATTTGTGGGAACGACTCGTTAAAGACAATATCGAAGTTGAATTGGGCAGCGACCAAACTTCACTGCATAATCCCTTTGCCGGAGGTTATTATCCTGCTGGTTTATCGTTCGAAGAATCGAACCAAATGATGGCAAACGAACCCGAAAAATTTAAAGAAAGGGTTTATGCCTCCTTACGCCGTCAGGTTGAGGCCATTAATACATTATGTGCAAGGGGCATGTATTTCTTCGATTACGGAAATGCATTTTTGTTGGAAGCAAGCCGTGCAGGAGCTGATATTATGAAAGCAGACGGACTTTTTAAATATCCTTCGTACGTTCAAGATATAATGGGACCGATGTGTTTCGATTATGGTTTTGGTCCGTTCCGTTGGGTTTGTACCTCAGGAAAACCTGAAGACTTGGATATGTCTGACAAAATTGCCGGCGATGTTATAGAAAGATTAGCTATGCAAGCTCCCGGCGAAATTAAACAACAAATGCTGGATAATTTGAAATGGATTCGCGAAGCCAAGAAAAACAAATTGGTTGTTGGAAGCCAAGCTCGAATTTTATATGCAGATGCTGAAGGGCGAATAGAAATAGCCAACGCATTTAATGAAGCAATTAAAAAAGGCATTATTTCGGCTCCTATCGTTTTAGGACGCGATCACCACGATGTTTCGGGAACCGATTCCCCGTTCCGCGAAACATCGAATATCTACGACGGTTCACAATTTACAGCAGACATGGCCATTCATAACGTTATTGGCGATTCGTTCCGCGGCGCCACATGGGTTTCTATTCATAATGGAGGCGGAGTAGGCTGGGGCGAGGTTATAAATGGAGGTTTCGGTATGGTACTCGACGGAACTGCCGATGCTGAGAGACGCCTGCAAATGATGTTACATTGGGACGTAAATAATGGCATTTCGCGTAGAAATTGGGCTCGTAATAAGGGAGCTATTTTTGCCATTCAACGCGCTATGGAAAAAGAACCACGATTGAAAGTAACCTTACCCCACATTGCAGACGATCATCTTATAGAAAAATTATTCTAATTTTATTCTGTATGTCTAAAACAACCATTTTTTGCTTTTTTGCTTTTTTGTTGTTCCTTTTTAGTTGCAATGAAAAGCCAAAAGAGTATGTTTTTATTGAAGGCTTTACACAAGGCGGAAGCTTTCATATTAAATATCAACCAAATCCCGATAGTATCCCGGTTCAGGATATCTATAAAATTTTAAACGATATTTCAGCCTCTTTATCCATTTACGATTCTAATTCCATTATAAGCAGAATCAATAGAAACGATTCAACAGTTTGCTTAGATCGATATTTTATTGAAGTTTATAAAGAATCGTACAAAATTTATCAACAAACGGAAGGATTATTTGATATTACGGTAGCTCCTCTGGTTAGATACTGGGGATTTTTGCCAAAAGATACCATTATTGAAAAAAGTCCGGTTATTGACAGTTTATTGAAGCTTGTTGGAATGGACAAAGTTCATTTGAAGAATGATAAAATTTATAAAGATAACCCAGCCATTCAGTTCGATGTCAATGCCATAGCTCAGGGATACACCGTTGATAAAGTTGCTATGTTGCTCGAATCGAGAAATATTAAGAACTATATGGTCGAAGTTGGAGGAGAACTGAGAGTTAAAGGGGTAAATCCTGAAGGAGAAATGTGGAAAGTAGGTGTGGATAAGCCTTTAGAAAACAGCGATGAAACGAATCGTCAGTTGGAAAGTGTATTGACCATAACAGACAAAGCATTGGCAACAAGTGGAAGTTATAGAAAATTTGTAGAAATCAACGGAGTAAAATACTCGCATACCATAAATCCCATTACCGGGTATCCGACTCACCACAACTTACTAAGTGTTACCATTTTAGCACCCACCGCTACGATGGCTGATGCCTGGGCTACAGCCATTATGGTTATGGGCTTAGAAAAAGGAAGGCAATATATATCAGAAAATAAGCTCAGTGCTTATCTTATTTTTTCGGACGATTCCGGGAATCTGAAAACCTGGATGACCAAAGATTTGGAGGATAAAATAAAAAATATCGAAGCAGATGAGTAATTTTTTTAGAAAGTATCTTCTAGTTGTAAGAAACAAATTAAGTTCTGATTTTAATTTAAAGAATAATCACACATGAAAACGATAGTAATTTTTGCTATTTTATTTTGCTCCATAATATCACTCAAAGGGCAAAAAAATCCCGAAGAAGTGGTCGATTCGTTTTTTACCTATTTCAACTCAAAGGGTGTTGAGCGTAGTTTACAATACGTTTTTGCCACAAATAAATATTTAAAACAAAACCCTGAAATTGTTACTAATTTAAAGGCAAAATTCGACAAAGCACTGCCTGTACTTGGCACTTTTTATCGTTACGAAAAATATATGCACAAGCAAGTTGGAAGTACATTTGCACATATTGGATACTTAATGGTTTTTGACCGACAACCCATTAAAATCATATTTACTCTCTATTATGCATCCGACCATTGGCAAATTCAAGACCTGCGTTTCGACGATAAAATTGATGATGTTATAAAGGAATTACCCAATCTGGTTAAGTGATTGATTTACTTTCATTATAAATTATAATGGTTTTTTATGTCAACCTGGACATGAAGTAAAAATAAGCTGAGACGTTCAATTTAATAAAACAAACTAATAAAAACATTTACAAACGTTGCATAACGATCTATTCCAAAAACGGAAATGGTGTTTAGTTTACTAATAACGAAACTCTGCAAAATGTACAAGACAACTAATAACGACAGACCAAACAACCAAAGTTATAGATAACACGAAGATTGTTTTAGGGTTTCGGCCAAAAAAACGAACGGCCAAAAAAGTACCCAACGGTATAGAAAGCAAAATAGGAGTTAAGAAAGCGATTCCCAGCACACCCGAATTGTTTTTCAACCACACATACTTTCTTTTTCTTTTAAATGGGATTTTTCGCTCTTCTTTAGGTTTAACAAAACGATATTTTAATTGCCTCAATGCTTTTGTTATTTTTGGATAGCGGTATAAATACGAATGTACAAACCACAAATAAATTTTAATTACATGCTCCCAAAAAAAAGAAAAAAAAATAATTCCTGCTACACCTCCCATGGATGTTATAAATATAGTATTTAAACACGAAAAATGAAGTTTCGCAGCAACGGGAAAAGCAAATATAAATTTAATCCCGCTTAAAAGCAATAATGACACTATTTTGGCAAACATTAAATTTTGCTTCCGTATGCTAAATCGCCGGCATCACCAATTCCGGGCACAATATAAGACTTCACTGTCAATTCTTCATCTACAGCAGCTGCCCAAATGGTTACGTTGCGCGTATCGATATTTTTTTGGATATTCTTTATTCCTTCTTTGCTCGCCACAACGGTAACAACATGAACATGTTTTGGCATTCCGTTAGAAAGCAGGGCTCGATATGCTAATATTATAGATGAACCCGTTGCTAACATAGGATCGCACAAAATTAAAGTTCTATTTTCCAGATTAGGACAAGAGATATACTCTAATTCTATATGAAACGACCCATCTTTGCTATATTTCCTAAAGGCACTAATAAATGAATTATCGGCTGTATCAAAATAATTCAACAACCCTTGATGCAAAGGCAACCCGGCTCTTAATATAGTGGCTAAGACCGGCTTTTCGACCGGCAACTCGATAGTTGATATCCCCAACGGCGTAACAACCTGTTTTTCTTCATATTTCAACGTCTTGCTGATTTCGTATGCAAAGATTTCCCCTACCCTCTCTAAATTTCGTCTAAACCGCATACTGTCAGTTTGGATATTTTCGTCACGCAATTCTGCTACAAACTGATTAAGCAGACTTTTTTCATTTCCAAGGATAGTTGTATTCATCGTTATTTATTTTTTAATCCAACGTATATAAAAAGGAAGATGATTTGATATAATTTGCTGATACTTACCGGCTATTGCACCAAAACCCTCGTAATATCGAGCCAATCCCGGTATCATAGACCCCTCAAAATCAAGAATCACATTTTTTTCGGCATATTTTCTTATAAACTCATCCAATAAAAAAAACATCGCTCGCTTTTCTTTACCTACCGGACTATTAGCTGCAAACAGATAATAAATTTTATTATGCGAAAAAATAAAATATGCTATAGAGACCAATCGTTTTCTTTCGTCGTAAACATTATAACTTTGTCCAAACTTATATTTTTCGGCAAATTTAATGATTTGCAACATTTTTTGATAATCGTTTGTTTTAAGTTGAGGTACTTTAAATCCTACATTTTTACGAACAAAATCGACAAATGTTTGAGCCGAAATATCGTTTATTTTAAGTATTAATTCATGTTGCCTGGCTTTGGCAATATTTCTTTTGGTATTTGTATGATATTTTTTCGACAAGTATTCGTAGGAGGGAATGAGGTCGAGTTCGTAGTTAATTTTATTGATGGTGGTAAAATAATTGGAACTTGGATTATTTACAATATTGTGCTTATTAACCTGAAAATTACAATAAGGAAAAAGTTTCACTGCTTGTTGAATATAATCTTCTGTTTTACTTAACAAAACAGCATTGGTCGTAAAAACGCCCAATTGCTGGGTAAATAATGGTTGTTGCAATGTTCTAAACCCCAACATTTTTTTTACGGTAAGCGGAATAACGACTTCATAATTGTCAGATACGAACGCTTCCCAATTCGGACTTACAATGTCAAGATACCAAGCATATGCATAGAGGTTGCCATTGATAGCATTCAGAATACAATTTTCCCATTTTTGTTTATCAATCTCGTTATGTTTCAAATACGTTAGATTCATTCTGTTGCTTCTTTTAGGGTCGATTCAAATACATTTCTCCACTTTTGCCAATATGAATTGTTCTGAAGGGTTTCGTTGTGCCACAAAGATAAGAATACCCCATTGTATTCTTTTATTTGACGTATGTATTCTTTTATTTTTAAAATCGCCTCTGTAGGTTCTAATTTTAAGCTGTCAATAAATGTTTTGTCAATAAATGGCATTGGAAAAACAAGCAAGTCCGTAATTTTATCATTTTGCAGGTCGTAAAAGTAAAATGGTGTACATGTTCCGGCACGATAGCCGTCGATTGAAGCATACGCCATAGAATAATCTTCTTTTATACCGGAGTTTACAAGCATTAGGTAAGAATTTGGCAACGAAAATCGAAGAAAATGAAAGCGATTCGAAATAATTTCGCTGCTTACGACATTTTCTAAAAGTTGTTTCTCGTATTTTGCATTATCATGTTCAGTTGAATGATACGATAAATGAATACCTATTTTGCTGTTTTGTTTTAATTTTTTGCACGTATCGACAAAAAGCGGATGGTTATAGCTAAGATTTCTGTCCAACTCGGAAGTTTTGCCGGTGAGAATAAAGAAATGAGGCTCTATATTATTTTTCTTGCAAATGGATATAATATATTCGTATGTATCGTATGGATCGTTATGATTTATCAAGTATTTAAACCGCAACGATACTAAATCAAATCGCCTTGCCACCATAGCGTGAGCCAATGCTAACAGCGAGCGAATAAATGATTTTCCTTTAAAAGCATAAAAATTATCGATATCAAAGCTGGGAATATATTGATACGATTTTGGTTGAACGGTTAAATCAGCATATTTTTTTTGTAACTTACTTAACAATTCTCTTGCCCATTGATTGACAATGGGGACATGAAGTAAGTTGTTTTTAAATGCCCACGAATCATGAAAATCGAAACGTCCATGTGCATCTTTATTTGGCAAAATGTATTCTTCGTAACGACTTATAAGCCAAAATATTGCAGCAAAAACATCAATAGGCACAATGCTATCGTTGCTAACTGATTTATACATGGCAATTCCCCATTCTGTTTCTACAGCTTGAGGGATTTCGTTTTTTATATCTTTTTCGAAAAGTAAACCTGAATTGTAAATCCAAGCACAATTATTCTGCTTTTCATTAGTATAAGCTATTTTTGCACCATTATAAGCATCAAAATCCGATTTGTTATAAGTGAAAGAATAATGAACCGAACAAATACCGTTAAAAATAAAATCGAGCACATACGATAATCTATTTGTTTTATATGGTGCATATATCAATAACATAACTTATAATGTGCCCTCATCTGCAAAACTATAATATCCTGTTTGTGTAACAATTATATGATCAAGTAATGAAATATCAAGTAATTGAGCCGAATTTTTAAGTTTATGCGTTATGTTTTTATCTTGTTCGCTTGGATTTATATTGCCCGAAGGATGATTGTGAGCTAAAATAATGGCACTTGCTTCATCGTACAATGCTTGCTTCAAAATAAGCCTTATGTCGATAACAGTTCCGGTCTTACCTCCTTTGCTTAGCGAGTAATAACCTTTTAGCTTATTGGCATGGTTAAGGGTTATAAACCACGCTTCTTCTTGTGTGCAATCTCCAATCAACGATTTAAAGAAATCGTATGCTTTTTGGCTTGTCGTAAACTGTGGCAGTTCTATTGCCATTTCCATATTTCTTCTGTTTCCCAATTCCAATGCAGCCATTATGGTAACAGCTTTGGCAGGTCCCAATCCTTCCATTTTTTTTAATTTGTGCACATCAAATTGCGCCAATTGGTTCAAATTATCTTTTGCTTCTTTTAGCAATGTTCTGGCAACTTCGAGAGCATTGGATTTCGCAGTCCCTGTTCTGATAAGTATAGCCAACAATTCGGCATTGCTAAGTGCTCTGGGTCCTTTTTTAAAGAGTTTTTCGCGAGGGCGATCGTCTTCTGCCCAATCTTTGATGGTTGATTTTTGTTGATTCATCATAAATAAAAAAAGCCTCCCAAATTTAGGAAGACTTTTTAAATATATATCAATTTTAAGTAAAAGCTTTTAAGCTAAAGTTTGAACATGTTTAGCAAGACCTGATTTTAGGTTTGATGCTTTATTTTTGTGAATCACATGTTTTTTTGCTAATTTATCAAGCATTGAAGCAACTTTTGGAAGGAGTTCCATTGCTTCTTTTTTGTCTTTTGTACTACGTAACTTTTTTATAGCATTACGAGTAGTTTTAGCATAATAGCGATTTTCGATACGGCGTGCTTCGCTTTGACGAATACGTTTTTCTGACGATTTATGATTTGCCATTTTTTTAGTTTTTAGTTGCAGCCCGTAGGGGAATCGAACCCCTGTTTCAAGAATGAAAATCTTGCGTCCTAACCCCTAGACGAACGGGCCTTATATTTAAGCCTTAATTTGGGAGTGCAAAGGTATTATTTTTAATTTTTATTTCCAAACTTTTTATTCCTTTTTTTATTATTTTTTTTCTTATCAAACCTATCAGCACGTTCGTTATTCAAACTTGAGCTAAAATCAATGTGTTGTTCTGATTTTGGTAACTCCTTTACAATAAAGCTGTTAATATCGGGTTTAATGCCTTTTTCATTTTGGCTGATAATATTTTTTACTTGCTCAAGCGAAAGTGCCTGTAAGTCCATCATCGATTCTTTAGCTTTTGAATACCAAAACATGGCTCTGAATATATCTATTTTTTGACAATAAAGCTCTCCGTCCATAATCTGGAGCGTTTCGTATTCGCGAGGGAAGTATTTCCGAGCATCAACGTAAACATCGAGTTCGTAATTGAGGCAGCATTTTAACTTGCTACACTGTCCGGTAAGTTTCTGAGGATTGGGGGCTAATTCCTGTAATCTGGCCGCAGTAGTAGGAACCGATACAAAATCGCTCATCCATGTTGAGCAGCACAACTCGCGTCCGCAAGAACCGATTCCTCCTATTCTACCCGCTTCTTGGCGTGCACCAATTTGTTTCATTTCTATTTTTACATGAAATTCGGAAGCAAGTAGCTTAATCAATTCACGAAAATCAACTCGATCGTCAGCAATATAATAGAAAATAGCTTTCGATTTATCGCCCTGATACTCTACGTCTCCAATTTTCATTTCCAGACCCAACGACTTGGAAATTTGACGCGAACGTATCATGGTTGAATGCTCCAGTGAAATAGCCTGATACCATTTTTCTAAATCGGCCGGTTTTGCCTTTCGATATACTTTTTTCTGTATGTTATTCTGATTTATTTCTTTAACTCGTATCTGCTCGTAAACAATTTCGCCCACAGCATTTACAATCCCAATGTCGTGCCCTATCTGTGCTTCAACAGCAACTATGTCGCCTTTTACCAACGGAATTTTATTTTCGTTTATAAAAATATCTTTTCTGGAATTCTTAAAACGAACTTCTACATAATCGGGTATAAAGGATGATGCCGGATAGCTTTCCAAATAATTATAGACATCTAATTTGGCGCAATTGTGCAAAACCGAGCAGCACATCTCATCGCCGTTTTTTTCGAGCACGCAACCTCTTGAATGACAAATATTTTGTTCCATGATGGGTATTGAGTATTTTAAGGAGCAAAGATACAAGATAATTTTTAATTTAAATCATCCTGCCATTTGCCTGCCTGATTTCGTTTTTAACCTTTGGATTTCTTCGATTTCGATTTGGTTGTTGACTTTTTGGTTTGGGACTTTTTTGTTGTTTTTGTTGATAATTTGCGCTTTGCTACCTTACGCTTGGGTTTTTCAACTTCCACATCTTCTGGATATAAAAGTTCGGTTCCCGGCTGAACAATAATAGATGGTTTAAACTTCGATTTTTCTTTTTCGGGGACTTGAATCGTAATCTCTTCTGAGCCTGTTAGTGAGTTGAGCCTTAATTCAAAATCGCTTAACACGTTCATATAATTAATGTATGCCTCGTACGGAGTGTCGTAATGATTGAAATATTTATGAACATCGCCATCGCTAAACCACTTTGTACACATATAATAAAAATGGTCGCTGGTTTGTAAATACAGCCAATCGTTGTATAGTTGCGGGTCGTTTGTCATTCGCACTTTTGGCAAAAGCTTATACAAAGCATTAAAAGCATCATCTTGTAAGTCGTTACCCAACCATGCTGTTAAATCTCGTTCTTCATCAGCCCAAGAAATAGGATAAGGAACGTGTATGGGGGCAACAGGGTCGAGCAAATCAATTGCTTCGCTTGGTGTTATAAACTGATAGTTTGATTTAGCAAATACGGCTTTTGGCAAATGTCTCATAAACTCAAAAATACCGGTCTCTGCCCATTGATGTTCTCCAAACGTCTCGTAATCCATAAATAAGTTGACAATTTCTTGTCGGCTATCAATGGCATTTAACCAATCCACATATTTTTCTGTCGTTAAGGGCCATTCTGTCCACGCTCTGTTTGAAAAGCGGAACGCAATATCATCGCTCATTTGGTAATTTTTAAGCAGAAGCTTAAGTCTTGGCTCCAGGGCATTGCAATACAAATAGTTGGGCGATTTCCAACTAAGTATATGTTTGGCTCCCTCGGTTAATTGTCCGTTAAAGCCCATTTCATATACCATTTGTCCAATATGGTCGCTGTAAATCAACTCGGTATTTCTGAATGAAGTTGGTTTTACCCCGAACAATCGTTCTACTTTCTCTGAATGAAGACGAACCTGGCTAAAAAATTCTTCTTTATCTTTTAAAGCAGATAAGCTATGCGAATAGGTTTCTCCTAAAATCTCTACACAACCTGTGTTAACTAATCGTTTAAAACTTTCTAACACATCGGGGGCATAACGTTCAAATTGATCTAATGCTGTACCGCTTATAGAATATGCTATTTTAAAACGCGTTCCATATTCTTGAATTAAATCATACATCAATTGATTCGTTGGCAAGTAACATTTTTCAGCTACTTTTCGCATGATGCTCTGATTTGCAAAATCGTCGAAATAATAATGATTGTTACCAATTTCGAAAAAACGGTAACGGCGTAAACGAAACGGTTGGTGCACTTGAAAATAAAAACAGATTGCTCTCATGGTTTTATTGTTTATGAGTTATTTAATGAATTATAAATATCAATGATATGTTGGGCACTGTTGTCCCATTTTAAGTTATCTACCTCTTCTCTGCCATACCTTCTGAACATTTTCGAAAGACCATCGTAATGAGTAAGTCCGTAAATAGCATCGGCCAACGCATCTACATCCCAAAAATCGACCTTAAAAGCATATTGCAATACCTCAGAAACACCACTTTGCTTTGAAATGATAACCGGCACATTTGAACGCATTGCTTCTAAAGGTGATATGCCAAAAGGTTCGCTCACCGATGGCATTACATACACATCGCTAATATTGAATAAGCGATACACTTCTTCACCTTTCAAAAATCCGGCAAACTGAAATTTATGACCCATTCTATAATGTGCAACACGACGAACCATTCTATTTAGCATATCGCCACTTCCTGCCATAACAAATCGAATGTTCGGGTCTTTTTTAAATACTTTGTAGGCGGCTTCAACAAAATAATCGGGACCTTTTTGAAAAGTAATTCGTCCTAAAAACGTTACCAACTTTTCCGGGAAGCCTTTGTTTTGATGAATTTCGTCTGTATTTACAGGTTCCACAGCATTATGAACCGTAAAAACTTTTTCGGCAGGGATACCGTATCGCTCAATAACATAACGACGTGTAAGATGGCTGACGGTAATCACTCTGTCGGCAGCTTCCATGCCCTTCCGCTCAATATCAAACACATATTGATTAATGTTTTCGCCGCTTCTGTCAAATTCTGTTGCATGTACATGAACTACCAGTGGTTTTCCAGATGCTTTTTTAGCTGCCATTCCGGCAGGATAAGTCAACCAATCGTGTGCATGTATCACATCATGAGCATGCTCTTTGGCTAAAACTGATGCGATAAGAGCATAACGACTTACTTCAGCATAAAGGCTTTCGCCATATTTGCCCGAAAATTGATATTTCGCTCTGAAAACCTTTTCGTCAAAATGAGTATTTACGGTGCTTTCTTTGCCAATAAGTTTTAAAAAATCTTCGGGACCGACATAAGGAATAAGGCTACTGCCTATTTCATAGTATTTTATATTTTTCCAATATTCTTCGTAATTAAAATTGCGTTCGTTAATTTCAACATCGCTGGCACTCAGCAAATAAGCAGTTCTATTGTCTTCACCTCCAAATAAACGAGGCACAACAAAAATAACATTAATATTTTTTTTTGCCAATCCTTTAACTAATCCGTAGCAAGCCGTGCCAAGACCTCCGGTTATGTGTGGCGGGAACTCCCATCCGAACATTAATACTTTCATATTTTAGTGTTTTGGGTTTATTTAATCGTTAAATTGGTCTATCATCATTTTAATTCGCAATAATTCTGCTACGCTCCAAGCTTGCGAAACAGCACCATTAGGATGATGAGGAGGGTCGCCATCATATATTTCGCTAATGGTACCTATTCCATGAACTACCATATCTTCTTCAAAGCCTTGGTATAGCCGTTCTATTAAAGATAAAGCCGATTTGCCATGTATTCTAAACATGCCTTCAGCAAAAGCACCTAACAGCCATGGCCAAACCGTACCTTGATGGTATGCAACATCTCGCTCAGCTTGATTTCCACCATATATTCCCTTGTAATCGGGATGATTGGGAGACAAGGTACGCAATCCTTTTGGGGTTAACAATTCTCGTTGTATTACTTCCAGAATGTTGCGTTTTATTTGTGGATCATCTATTGGGCTAAAGGGAAGCGAAGTTGCAAAAACCTGATTGGGGCGAACACTCCAATCTTTTCCTTCGTATGTAACCACATCAGCCAAATAACCTTTTTCAGCATTGTAAAATGTTTCGACAAACGATTTTTTAATTTGATCTGCTACTTCAATCCATTCAATCAAAAATTTTCTATCCTGCGCAATTTTAGCCAAATTCAGACTAAACATAATTGCATTGTACCAAAGAGCATTTATTTCTACTGCAAATCCGATACGTGGTGTAATGGGCTTACCTTCTACTACGGCATCCATCCATGTCAGAGCATATCCGGGCTTACCCTGCCACAGTAGCCCATTTTCGTGCATTTTTATATTAAACTCAGTTCCTTCACGAAAACCATTTAATATTTTTTTTATCACCTTGCCGTATTCTTTCCATGCCATTTTATAGCACCGGGCAAACTCGCAATATTGCTGTAACGACCAAAAGAACCAAAGTGGAGCATCTACACTGTTATAACATGCATAGTCGCCTATGCCTGCATTCGGAAAGAAAGGACCTTTCATCTCGCGAATCATGGTATTGATTACATCACGAAAAACATCCAGTTTCCCTTGCGAAAGGGTTAAACCGGGCAATGAAATAAAGGTATCGCGTCCCCATGCTCCAAACCATGGAAATCCTGCAATTATTTCGGTCCGTTTTTCTTTAAATACAATAAATTGCTGTGCTGCATTTAACAAGCAATTTTCAAAATTTACTCTTTCTACTCGACTTTTTATTTCCTTATCAAACTGACGGTTGAGCGATCGGGTAACTGCGGGTTGTGTTCCTGCCGAAAAAACGATAACTTCACCTTTACGTATAGGCATCTCAAAATATCCCGGCACAAACAAATCTTCGAGGTAATCATAACCGCGTTCTTTTTCCTCGAGATATTCGACATTATAATACCAATCGGGAACATGCACATATTCTACTTTTTTTGAAAATTGCATGTATAAATTCGGGTAGCCGTTGTATAATTTAATTTTAATGCCATTTTCAACTTCGGTATATTTTCTATTAACATCCATATTGGCCTTGCTCAAACTATGAATATTGCGAAATGCAAGAAATGGTTTAAATCGAATTTTTGTTGGCGAATGAGCATCGAGCAAAGTATATCGAATCATCATGCGTTCTTCAGTGGTAACAAGAATGAGCTCCTTTTTTAAAACAACCCCACCCACTCTATAAACAAAACTTAAATTGGGCTCTAAGTCGAAATCACGAATATATTTATGTCCTTTGGGCTCATAAACGCCACCTTGATAGCGGTGAAGTGCCAAATTAAAAGAACTATTGTGCTGTATTACAGTTTCGTCTAATGACGAAAGGAGCATATGTGTTCCACCATCCAACTGCTCAATAGGACAAGCCAATAATCCATGATATTTTCGAGTATTGCATCCTACTAACGTTGTGTATGCGTAAGAGCCGGCACGGTTCGAACGAAGAATTTCTCTTTTTAGCGAATATTCTAAGTTGATGAGTTGGGTTTTATCAAATTTTATATAGCCCATAGATGTCCCCTTTTTTTTGCAAATTTAATGTTTTTTGAGGAAGTAAACGTTAAATAATCTAAAAAAAACGTTGATTAATTATTACAACAAATTAAAAAATTCATTAGGTTTGAACCATCTGTTTTTTACAACTACAATGAACAAGAAAAATAAAGTGTTCTTACGTTTTTTTATTTTATTTACCATTGTAATTTTTAGTGTTTACAACGCGTATAGCCAATTTAACGCCGATTCTGTTTTAAATAAAACATTTAAACAAATTGAATCCATAAAAACGTTACGTTTTAACATCATATCAAGAGAACGAATTAACAATTATTACAAAACCGACAAGGGATTTTATAAAATTTCTAAAAAGCCCATTTTGTATTATTACAAACAACTTATTCCACCAACCTCCGCCGAAGTATTGGTCAACAGTGAAACTTACCCGATGGCGTTGGTCAATGCCCATAAAACCCTTGTCCCAAATCTAAAATTAAGCCCATACGGAGAAGTACTAAGGGATACACGTCATCATAACTTATACCAGGCCGGTTACGATTATTTTAAAAATATTCTTCTGTTTTTAAAAGAGAAGTATAATATTAAATGGGCTAAAGTAACCACAATGAACAATGACATAAAAATAAATCAGTACAATTGCTATAAGCTGACGATAACCAACCCGAATTTTAAAATTATTCAATATACAGTAAAAGAAAAAACAACACCACAACAACTCGCCTTGAAATTAAATATTTGCGATTATCATATTATTCAAATGAATGCATCTATTTCGTCGGTTTTTCATACCTTAAAACCCGGTCAAATCATCACCATCCCCTCTGACTATGCAAGCAAAATAACACTATATATCGATAAAAAACTATTTATTCCCATAAAAATTGAAGTGTATGACGATATTGGCTTATTTGAAGAATACCTATTCGAAGATATTGAGCTTAATCCTATTTTTAAAAACGAAGAATTTTCCCAAAACTATAATGAATATGAATTTTAAGTATTTTCTTTTTTGTTCTTTAGTGTGCATATCTAATTTAGCATTTAGTCAAAACAAAGCAGATGAAATATTAGGTAAATGGCTTACCGAAAAAAAAGATGCTGTGGTACAAATCTTTAAAACCTCGGACAACAAATATGCCGGCAAAGTAATTTGGCTTGAAAAACCATTGGACGAAAATGGCCAACCAATAAAAGATAAAATGAATCCTAAGCCGGAATTGAGATCAAGACAAATCATGGGCCTGATTTTTCTTGGTGGATTTGAATATAAAAACAACGAATGGGTGAATGGTATAATTTACGATGCAGAATCGGGTAACACATATAAGGCAAAAATTGCACTCCGTGATAAAAATACACTTGATTTGCGTGGATATGTTGGTTCACCAATGTTTGGACGAACTACAACATGGACAAGAAGAAATGACAAGTAAATTTCTTTTGTAATTAGAATCACTATCAGATTGCTGATTTTATATTTTTATAAATATTTCGTTGCTGATTATTTTTATTTTAAATAATAATTTAGTAACTTGGCACAAATATTTGTTATGGAACCTGCTAATTCAATAGAATTTAACCGATTAGCAAAGCTTTTTGATTTGCAAAACACGATAGCACAAGACCTATCGATTGCAATGCCTCTTGAAACAGCTTTTAGTATAGTGATACGTCATTTCTCTTCCTTCGAAGGAATAAAAGGAGGAGCTTATTTTGCCGTTCAACAAGATGGATCGCTTTTACTCGAAAAGTCGATTAATATTGAAGAATATAAAAAGAACAAGAAATTAACATTTGATCCGATTAGCGTTGAAATGGCACTAATTTTAAGTGGCGAAACAAAGCATATTCCGGTTCCCAATTCGCACGACTATTTTCTTATTCAATCGCTAAACATTGATACCGACTGGATTATCGTTTCACCGATTCGGCTTAACGGCGATATTATTGGTGGAATATTATTTACCGGTCATAATGAAATTGATAACTTTTTATTAAAAGCCATCGAAAATGCAAGCTATAAAATTGGCGGAGTCATTGGACGAATTGAATTTGAAAACGAAATTACCGAAAAACAACAAAGCTTCGAACGCCTCTTTCACAATATGCACGACATGCTTCTTATAACAAACAAAGAAGGCAAGATTATTTATTTTAACCAACTTCTCTGTGCAAAATCAGGTTATTTGGAAGAAGAGCTTTACAACGTAGAAATCAGTCAGCTTTTCCCGGATGAATTGGCATTTGACATTAAAAAGCTGCTTACCGAAATGCACAATAAAGAAAGCCAAATGGTACTCTTTCCGTTTGTCAATTCAAATCACGAAATTATTCCGGCTGAAACCATTGTTTCAAAAGTTATTTGGCATGATAAAAACATGTTTTTGTGGAATATTCGCGACCTAAAAGACCGCAAAGAAGCCCAAGAAGCTATCGCAATTGAAAAAAAGAAAGCAGAACTTGCCAACTATGCCAAAACAGCTTTTCTCACAAACTTAAGCTATAGTCTTAGAATCCCTCTAAGTTCGGTACTCGGAATGACGGAACTCCTTTTAAAAACCGATTTAAACAAAAATCAATTCAACTACCTGAATGTAATTACCCGTTCCGCAGAACAACTAATGCTTATTGCCAATCAATTATTAGATATTTCGAAAATTGAAAAAGGCGAAATGGTGTTCGAAGAAAAATCATTTAGCTTAAAAGACACCGTTATTCAAGTCATCAATCAACAATATTACAAAGCCTATAATAAGGGTTTAGAAATAATTTGCGATTACATCAACTATGGACAAGACTTGGTTTTAAAAGGTGATAGCCTCAGAATATCGCAAATTTTACAAAATTTAATTGAAAATGCCGTAAAGTTTACTGATACGGGTAAAGTCGAGATTCATATTAAACCTATCGAGTTTTTCGACAACGAAGTGAACATCCAATTCTTAGTTCGCGACACAGGCAGAGGCATGAACGAAATGGTTATTCAACAAATTATCGAATCGTGTAAACATAAAAGTCCTGTAAACCGGACCAATAGTGGCGACTTCGGACTGGGGCTCATCATTGCTTATAACCTGATTGACTTAATGGGTGGAACACTCCAAATTAAAAGCGAACCAAACAAAGGAACAGAAATCTCTTTCGAACTTAAAATACCCATCGGTCAAATTCAAGAACTCAAAAACGAACAAAATCAAAGTGCATTTAAACAACAAATCCCTTCACATGAGCAAATTCGAGTTATCGTTGCCGAAGACCAACCGTTCAATCAAATGGTAATAAAAACCATGCTCGAAGATTTCGGCTTTACTGTTGATTGTGTAGATAATGGCAAACAATTGCTCGATAAGTTAGCAAACCAACATTACGATGTTATTTTAATGGACATTTACATGCCCGTTATGGACGGAATTACCGCTACCCAACATATCCGCAACGATTTCAAAAAGCCCATTTCGTCTATACCCATTATTGCCATAACCGCCAATGCATATGTTAGCGAACACCAAAAATATCTTGAAGCAGGAATAAACGACACCATTTCTAAACCCTTTAAATCGCAATTATTGTTTAATAAAATAACACATGTAATTGGCGTATCTAAAGCATTAAATGATGATAAAGCCCGATTCAACGACCTTGACTTTTCAACACCTTCAAACGATAAATTTTACAACCTTGATTTACTATATAACATAACCAAAAATCAAAAATCGGCCGTAATAAAAATGCTTCAGGTTTTTATTGATAAGTCAAATGTTGAACTATTGCAACTGGTAGAATATTCCGAACAAGGTGATTGGGATAACGTAGCCGGCATTGCTCACAAAATGAAACCTTCATTAGCATACCTTTCCATGAAACAAGTCGAAGAAATTATACAACAAATACATTTCTTGGCAAAAAACAAAGAACAAACAGAAAAAATACCCAAACTTGTAGCCAATGTGCAATCTCTTTTAGAATTTATCATTCAGCAACTTAAAGAAGAAATTAATAAGATAAACGACTAAAAATGGCATTAATCCTCCCCGTACTTGATAAAGAACCTACCTGGGGCGAAAACTGTTTCATTGCTCCCAATGCCACCATTGTTGGCGATGTAGTTATGGGAAATAACTGTAGCGTATGGTTCAATGCCGTTATCAGAGGCGACGTACATTACATACGTATCGGCCATAATTGTAATATTCAGGATGGAGCTATCATTCATTGTACATACCAAAAATCACCAACCAACATTGGCAATAATGTCTCCATTGCCCATGCTGCAGTGGTTCATGGTTGCACCATACATGACAATGTACTAATTGGCATCGGAGCTATTGTACTCGATAATTGTATTATTCACAGCAACAGCCTCATTGCAGCAGGATCATTGCTTTTAGAAGGAACAATTGTAGAAGAAGGAAGCGTTTATGCCGGTTCTCCGGCAAAAAAAATTAAAGAAATCAGTCCGGAGCTTTTAAATGGACAAATAAACCGCATTGCACGTAGTTACTCAATCTATGCAGGTTGGTACAAAAAATAATTACATTTTGAGATAGCCTAAGTTCAATTAGTAAGTGCAACTTTTTTACCCGTAGATTTACTTTACGAAGTTTAAATATTTTTTCATGAAAGAGCAGAGAAAAATCCCTATATACCTAAATCTATGAATTACAATCTCGTTTTTGAACGTTATATACAATTTTTAATCAAAAAAATTAATGACAGACCTATAAAAGAATTAAACTATTATTTACCTTATAAAATATTTCGTAAATTCACAGCATGAAAAGTTTCACGTATAACTTGAATCTACCCAGCCCTTTCTTATTTCCATTTATTACATTCGCCCGCCACCCTGCAGCGAAAATTTGTTTTTAAAATGATCGTCGTATTGATCTGCGTAGTTCCCTACTCTATTTACCATAGCCGTAATTTCCTTATCGCTTAAATCTTCTAACTCGCGAATGCCTTTAATGTACAACCAATTATTGAATTTGGTTATCCCGCAACCAAACAGCTTATGGTTAATTTCCAAGGCTTCGGTTAATATTTGTTCCTTATTTCCTTCGGGCAATTCGTAAATAGGCGACATAATTTGGATATATCCATATGTCCCATCTTCAACAGTATATATATCAACCCATACCGGAGCAGAACCTTTTTGTAAATTCCATTGACCCTCTTGTTCGCCACGGCATGAAACAGGATCAACACCAAAGCTTCGAATTACATTTTCGAACATGTCATAATAAACTTGAATGTTTTGCATAAGAATAGTTTTTTAATATTTAACTATCAAAGATACAATTTTTTTAAAACATTTTAATTTTTTAAACTTTTATTGTATTTTTGCTTAAAATACAAGACTATGAACTCTTTCAGAAACATTTTCTATCTTTTTGTTTTTATTACCCTTATTACTTTTGTAGCATGTCAACCGGACGATCCCACGCCTAACACAGGCGACATTAGAGACAAACTGGTATCATCATGGAAATGCCAAGAAAATTCTGCTACTTACGGAAATCAAAATTATTACGTAGAAATAACCAAAGATTCCATAGCCGGAAGAATAATCATTGACAATTTTTTCAATCTCGGTCTCGGCAAATCAATAAAAGCAAGTGTTAGCGGACAAACCATTACTATTAACAATCAAATGGTGGATGGAAATCTTTTTAACGGATCTGGAACGGTATCTGCTAATTACAACTCTATTAGCTGGTCATACACATTCGACGAAGGTAATGGAGCCGAAAGCGTTTCGGCTGTTTATACCAAAATGTAAAATGAAAATTTTAATCTCGTTCATATCGCTTTTGTTTTTATATTCTTGTCAAGAATTAGGTGGTAACAAAACCTTGACCTGTCCACGCAATTCTAAAATAGACACTTCTATTACCGGTGTTTGGATGTATATCGGAAGCAAAGAGTACAATCAATTTGAATTAAAAACCGATACACACACCTTAATTATTTTACCCTTTAATCAAAGCGAATATGTACTACTATTTGTATCCAACAATGACAGCTCAGGTCCCCCCACGCTTTTCAAAGCCATTGAAAGTCGAATTTCCGCAAAGCGAATAGCGAATGTGCAGCCGTTGTTCGATAAACCAGCAACAGATTTCATTTACTATCCATTTAAAATTTCGAACGACACACTATACTTTTGGGGTTTTTACAACACCAAGGTTTCACCAGATATTAACAATAAAAATTCCATTAAAAAATTCATCCTTCAGCATTTCAACGACACCAATTATTTTTCGTCGGTTCGAAAATATGTAAAAATAAAAAACAACTTCCCAATTTTAAAATAACCATGCTAAAGAAATTCATTCCATTTTTATTACTTGTTGCAATATTACAAGGATGTTATGTAGGCAAGACACTGTTATACCAAAAAGCCGGAATCTACGACTATACAATTTTCAAAAACAATATAGTAGCAACCGATGCCCCCCACATCCTTCCAACCTCTGCTTTTTACAACCAAAAATCATTTCCGGACAACATATTGCCGTTAGCGGAGAAACTAAAAACAACTGCTTTTGTAGTAATTAAAAACGACTCGCTAATTTTTGAAAAATATTGGAACGAAGGAAGCGACAGTACCATTTCCAATTCTTTTTCGATGGCAAAAAGCCTTGTAGGACTTTTGATTGGTTTTGCCATTCAAGATGGCTACATCAAGTCAGTAGATCAATACGCGTGTGAATTTTTACCGGAATTCAGCCACGGATGCAAAAAACATATTCGCATTCGCGATTTACTCACCATGAGCAGCGGATTAGCTTGGGACGAAAGCTATGTAAATCCATTCGGGAAAACAGCCAAAGCTTATTATGGCAGAAATTTGTACAAACAAATGACACGACTAAAAGTGGCTCAAACACCCGGTTATACATTTAGGTACTTGAGCGCCAGCACACAAATATTGGGATTACTTTTAACCAAAGCAACCGGAAAATCGCTTAGTCAATATTTGTCTGAAAAACTATGGAAACCTATTGGTGCAGAACATCAAGCTTTGTGGAGCGTTGACAGAAAAGGAGGAAACGAAAAAGCATATTGTTGCTTTAATGCTACTGCCCGCGACTATGCAAAAATAGGACTTTTTGGTTTACACGAAGGCAATTGGAAAGGCAAACAGTTGTTATCCGGTGAATATATTAAACAAAGTTTTACCCCCGCTTCCAACCTGAGCGATAAAGATGGAAACAGCGTAGATTTTTACGGTTACCAATGGTGGATTTTAAATTATAAAAACCTGAAAATAAATATGGCATGCGGATTATATGGGCAATATATCATTATGATTCCCCAAAAAAACGTAGTTATTGTTCGTTTAGGACATAAAACATCCGACCAATACATCGGAAATTATAATGCCGATGTTTACTCGTATATCGATGCCGGATTAAGTCTTGCCGAATAAACATGAGCGTATTTATTTATCAGATTGAGTTTAATTTATGTACTTTTGCCTCTTAGAAAAATTAGATTCTAAATGTATAAAAATAGAACTGTAGAATTTTCGGTATTTTTCTCTTTAATCATATTTCTGTTTGTTCATCATTTCTGGGGTTTTGGTGGTCATTTTGGATGGGACGACATGGAATACGCTCAACTTGCACACCAATGGGCAAATGGGACATTTCACATATCGGAAAATCATTTTTCGTATCGTTTTCCGGTCATTTTATTCACGGGTATAGCGTATAAATGGTTCGGCGTAAACGACTTCTCATCTGCATTACCTGCATTGATAATAAGCATTTTAATTTTACTCATCGTTTATAAATTACTCTTTCATCGCGACAGTAGAATTATAATAACCGCTTTTGTTATCACGGCACTTATGCCTAGCTTTTTATTCTATTCCGACAAACTCATGTCTGATATGTATGTTGCTTTAGGTGTATTGGTTAGTTTTTATGCCATATTCACTTCTCGATTTATTGACAAGCGAAGAGTACTACTCTATGCATTGGTTTTTGTTGTCGGATTATTTTTTGCCTTTGTAACCAAAGAAGTTGTTGTATTAGTTGCACCGGCATTCATCATTTTATTTATTTATGATATTGTTAAACGTCAGTATAAATTATTTTGGATTTATTCGATTGTTCTTGGAATAGGAATTTTGATTCTTTATCACATTTTTATTGCATACAAAACCGGAAGTTTTTTTTCGCGCTATCAAGCAATAGAAATGAATGCCTACCTCAACCCATGCAGTTATGAATTTTTACCGTGGATTAACACACTAAAACGTATTGGTTATGAATTATGGTTTGAATTTACATTAAACAGTATTTTATTACTTACCATATTTTTTATTCCCACGCTTTTGAAAAAAAGATATTGGACCTTTTCGAAACCCGATTCGTTATGGATTCTAATAACCTTTATTTTATTGCTATCTGCAAATTTTATGACCAAGAGCTACAAGGGATACTCGCCTATGTGTATTGATATTCGTCACTATCTATATCTTATCCCTATATTGGCTATAACGGTTTCTCCACTCATTGTCCGTTACTTTTATTCTTTTCGCAAATCGTGGTTGACAGCCATTTTAATATTTCTGTTAATCATATGGTTATCTATTAATTACAAACTCGTCAACCTAAAAAGCATTTATTTTTTCTATGGTGGTATATTTATACTACTCGTTCTATCAAAATTTGTTCATACGATTCGGTATAAAAACATAGTGTGGTCTGTTTTTTTACTTTTATGGCTAATAACTCCTTTAACACAAATGTTTTACGATTATCATAACGGTTACAACCAAATAAAACCTTTTATTGAAAAGCACTTTAAAAATGCTGAACAAACGGCTATTGTATTAACCGACCCCGTAATGAAACGTATAGCTGATTACATGATGCAATGGGATAGTTCTAAGGTTCGGTTTGTGAATGAACGAAGTTCCATAATACCCTATCGCGACGAAGCACAACAATATTTTGTATATCACAACGGATTAACATGGTGGTTAACTGGTATTTATAAAGGCGGACCCATGATTATGTGGAATTTTAAAGAGCCATATATTAGGCGAATGGATTCGATAGCCGGAAATGAATTATATTCAGTCGTTTATGCAGAAAAAATGAACCGTCCGGTTTCGGTTTTTCAATATTTCAACGATCTGGAATGGGTATATATTCCTCATTTTAATAGCAATCCTAATTTTGTTGATTCTACTAAACATTATAGCGGGAAAAAATCGTTTCGGCTCGAGCCACAGGGATTTTCGCCTACACTAACCTTACCCGTTTCTTCGTTTTCAAGCCATCGAACCACAAAAATTGAAGTTCAGATTAAAGCACACGTTTGGGCAGAAAACAATAAGCTTACAAGCCTGGTGATGTCAATTGAAGATAGCAGCAACAAACCGATATTTTGGATTGGCAAGCCCATTAAGGAAATAATAAAGCCCTGCAAGTGTTGGCAATCGGTAAAATTGAACGCCAGCTACGAAATGAAACCCGAAACCATTCGCCAAATATTAAAATTATATTTGTGGAACGATGATACTACTACTATTTGGGTGGATGATATTGCTATTCGTATTGAAAATATTGAGCATTTATAATTTTAACAGTTCCAATGCTTCGTCTTCGAGTACGTGCATGTGCATGCGTTTGTGGTCTGTATCGTCTTCAAATCCTATGAGGTGAAGAATACCATGAATCATAACCCTATGAAGTTCTTCTGAAAAGGTTGCTTTAAATTGTTCGGCATTAATTTTAACCTGATCAACACTTATAAAAACATCGCCCGAAAGCACATTCTTTTCGTTGTAAGGAAACGTAATAACATCGGTATAATAATGATGATGGAGAAACTTTTTATTAATATCGAGTAAATATTCGTTAGAACAAAAAATAATATCAATATCGCCTATTTCTTTATTATTTTGTAAAACGATTTGTTTAATCCATTCGCTGATTTTTTTTTTATTGCCTTTTATCGGGTCTTTTGTAATGTCGGCTAAATGAAATAAAATGGGCATAATAACTAACTGGGATTGATTTTAATTTTTACACACAACTTGCTGCCATTATCTTCGAACGAAAGCTCGTCAACCAAATGCGATATAAGGAATATTCCGCGTCCATGAGGTTTTTCTATGTTTTCGGGAGTGGTAGGGTCTGGCAATTTTTTATAATCGAAGCCATTGCCCTCGTCCTTGATAGAGAAAGTAAATATTCCGTTTTCAATTTCGTATTCTACTTCCACACTTTTGTTTTCATCAAGTTTATTTCCATGAATAATCGCATTATTAACTGCTTCAACCATAGAAACCAGCATATTGCCATATATTTCGCTATTGATTTGATATTGTTGTGTTAATTCATCAACCAGTCGTTCTATTATGCTGATGTTTTCGATTTTGGATGGGAATTGAATTTTGTTTTTCATATACCTATTTATTCAGGTTAATCATATATTTACGATAAAGTTCTTGATAGTATTTTTTGAGAGGTAAATTGGATTGAAATAATATTTCGTCATAGGTGCTTTTTTTACCTTTATACTGAAAAAAATCGTTAGGGTTACTAATTTTATCATTTTTTCCGGTTTGCGACTCTCGCTTATTTTCTGTATCTCTTTCATTATCTGCCTTTTCTGCCTCTAACAAGCGAGTTAATATTTGCTCTTGACGTTGAATGGTTTGGTTCGAAATATTTTTGTTGGCGATATCTTTTTGCACATCATTCATCAGATTTTTTATTTCTTGGAGTTTTTTAGCCGATTCGGGACTTATTCCTCCTTGCTGCATTAATTCGTTGAGCATTTGATTCATTTTATCTTGCATCGAAATCATTTTACCCAGTTGCTCCGACATTTTTTTGCCATCACCATTTTTTTGTCCTTGTTTCATTTCGTTAAGTATCGATTGCAATTGTTGTTTTATTTGTTGCTGCATGCTTTTCATTTGTTGATAACTTGGTTTCGGCTTGCCGTTTCCAGGTTTTTTACACTGACCACCACTGCACATTTTTTGTGAGTTGGCTTTCTGCATTTCTTTCAGTATTTCGCCCATAAGCAATGCCAACTCATTTGCCTCAGTCATAAGCAACTGCTGATTTGTAGCTGCTTTTACTACATTTCGTTCTTCGAGTGCCTTTAGTGTTTGACGATTATATCCTTTTATGTTTTTTAAATGCTTTTTTATTGTTGGTTTAATCATCGGATTTCGCTTGGCTAATGCTTCCAGTGAGTCTTCTATCACTTTAACGTTTCCTTGCAAGCGATTTTGTTTTTCGCTTAGTTGCGGGTATTTTGGATCGTACGGTTTTGCTTGTTTGGTTTGCAATAATAAATCCTCCTGAGCAAATGAAAGGTTTTTGATATTTTCAAGCGTCATTTTCAGGCTTTCTTCATCTTCGGCATTGGCTTCTTCCTGGTTTTGTTGCATCATTTTTTGCATTTGTTCGCTTAGTTCCTTTAACTTATTCGCATTATTTTTCTGATGCTTTGATGCTCCCTTGCGATTGTTTTTCTGCAATTCTTCCTGCCCTTGTTGAAATTCTTGTTCAATTTGCTGTTGCTCCTCATTAAAATTTTGCATATTAAACGGCTCCTGCAACTGATTATTTTCCTTCATTAAGTCTTGGTACTTTTGCTGCAAATCTTTAAAATCTTGTTGCTGTTGCTGTTGCATATTTCTGAGCGAATCGGAGGGAGTCTTCTTGTTTTCGCTTTGCTCCGAAAGGTTTTCTTGCTCCTGAGCCAGCTTATCTAAATCTTTTATAACATTGTTTATTTTTTCTTCAACATTCATTTTTTTTAGTAATTCCAGTGTTCTGTCAAGTTCTTTATTTACATCTTCGGTTTGCATTTTGAGTTCTTGGGTCATTTCGTTAAGTTTACTTTTATCCAAATTTTTCATCATTTCCTTTAACTGATCGATAAGTTTTTTCAACTCGTCGTCCATAATGTTTTCGATCAGTTCCTGAATTTGTTTTTGCTTTTCGAGCATTTCTTTATCCTGTTCGGTAAATGTGTTTATCAGATTATTTTTTTGTTTGTTTTGCTCCGCAATTTTCTTTAGTGCCTGCTCAAGACTTAATTGCTTTTCAAGAATTTGTTGAAACTTTTGAGTATGCTCCCACGACAAGTTATTGGAATTGGTAATATTTTTCTGAAGCTGTTTCAATTCTTTTTCTAAGTCACTGGTAATCTTCTCTGATTGATGAAGTTGTTCGAAAATGTTTTTGTTCGCTTCGTTTTTATATTGTTCAATTTCTTTTTTGTCGGGGATGCGAATGTTTTTTACCTCCGATTTTGTCGATTTACTTCCGTGTATGCCATCGTTGTCCCAAACTTCGAAGTAATATTCTATGTTGCCATTCACATTTTTAAGAGACGAAAAATCGTAAGCAAAATAAAACTCTTGATTTAGCAAGTTGTTTTGAATTGGAATGGAAATAGTTCGGACTGAATCCTTGCCAAACTTCAATGTAAAGAGCAATTTTTTAAATCCATAATCATCGTTAACAGAGCCTTTAAAATAATACATTCCCCACATGGTGCTATCGGTAACAAAATCGGCTTGTATAGAAGGATATATATCGGGAATTACATTTACTGCATATGTCATGTTATTTCTGTTTACCATTTCTTTGTTCGACGGAAATAGTGTATAATTAGCAGAATTGAAAAATCGTTGTTTAATGACAAACATATCATTTTCGTGTTGCGATGGAATTTTTGAAGAATCATTAATGCTCATCCACAACGAATCGGTATGCGAAGTAGCAAACAACCATTTTACCTGGCTACCGCACGGAATTGTAATGTCGCCCGTATTTTCGGCAATGGTTGACGATAAACCTGTATATGCCGGAGGTATGATTTCAATTTTAAAAGAAATGATTTGTGGAGGGAATACTACATTTAATCTGTATGATGAAGAAACCACCTCTTCGGCTTCGAAGCGGAAATCGAACGAACGATTTACACCTTTAAATGAATAAGTAAAGGTAGATTTATCCGTATTACTCAACAACAATCGTGTCGAGCCAATTACAACATAAACTTTTTGAGGAACATATTGACCTTGGGTTTTCACTTTAATTTCAAAATCTTCGCCTTGACTTACGGTCAGATTTTTGTTTTCTAATATAAACATAAAAGGAGCCGGAGCCACATAATGAGTTCTATGGTGTAAAATACGCTCAGAGCCTTCTTTAATGATGATAGGTTTGTATATCAATACCGACAAATAGACTAAAATAACGAGTGCTAAGTATTTCAGCAGTTTATAATTGAATCGAAAATCAATAGCAAGATGAAATGGGATAGGCTGTAAAAGCTTAGCTCTTTGGTCAATGCTAGCCATAATTAGAGAAGCAGAATATCTGTTTTGAGTAACTAACTCGGCTAATTCGAGCGTATTATTAAATTTATCCTGAATTTCGGGGAAATGCTTTGAAATAATTTCGGCCGCTTGTTTATGGCTCAATCCATTACGAATATTGAACAATGCCATTGCCGGGTATAAAATAAAACGCAGAAATATTGCCGAATAAAGCGTTAAACAAGCATAAAAGAGCACTGTTCTAACGGTTAAAGTAAAATGTTCAACGTATTCGAGCAAAAAAACAGTAAGTGTACTTAAACCAAAAATCAATAAAAACAACAACAATCCCCTTCGAATTTCATTTTTATGATACTTCGCAATGAAGGTGTTTAACCGCTCCAAAAGGGCATTATATTCGCTTGAATACATTTTCTTTTTCCTTCATAAAAAAAGGTATCTAAGTTAACGGACAATTTAGAAATAAACAAATGAATTATATTAAAGCTTATTAAAACCTTATACAAGTCAAGTGAATAACACGTTTTAGCATTCCATAGTTGAAAAATGTAAATCATTCCTTTTCTGAACTTGATTCAAAACAGAATGAAGGAGTGATGGTTATTTAAAAAATAAGTAAATTTGTAAATGATTTTTTACGAAGCATATAATGCTTGTAATATATGTCCCCACGAGTGCGGAGTAAACAGAAACAAAGGCGAAAAAGGCATATGTGGAGCTACATCACTTCAGCACATTTCGTCTATTTGCATTCATAAAGGAGAAGAGCCTGTTATAAACGGTGAAAGAGGAATCTGTAATGTGTTTTTTTCGCATTGCAATTTATCGTGCATTTATTGTCAAAACCATCAAATTAGTCAACACCACTCTCCCATCGAAGAAATACT
This sequence comes from Bacteroidales bacterium, assembly GCA_035371305.1. GTDB lineage: Bacteria > Bacteroidota > Bacteroidia > Bacteroidales > GWA2-32-17 > Ch61. The sequence continues at coordinate 4,650 of DAOOWN010000007.1, read as the reverse complement.
AACAACCGAAGATGTCGTAAATAAAATTGTCCCTCTATTAAAGAAAGGCATCCGTGCTGTTGGTTTTGTTTCACCATCGCATATGGCAATACAAGTTATCGATATTATAGAACATCTATGGCATTTAGGTTATAAGCCAGTTACAGTCTGGAACTCCAATGCTTATGACAAAGTTGAAACATTACGCATGTTAGAACCATACATAGATGTTTATCTTCCCGATTTTAAATACAGCAACGACACCATTGCTTTGAACATGTCGGGTATAAAAAATTATGTAGCTACTGCATTAGCAGCCATTAAGGAAATGTATTATCAAAAAGGCAATACGCTACAATTAAATTCAAAAAATGAAATTGAGCGAGGGCTTATCATTCGCCATTTAGTATTGCCCAATCATATCGAAAACAGCTTAAATGTTCTGGATATCATTGAACAAGAAATAAGCCCACGTGTTGCCCTTTCGCTTATGTCGCAATACTATCCTCCCGAAAACCTCACACTACCCCACGAAATAAGCCGCAAAATTAAATTTAACGAATACAACAACGTTATTCAATACATGCACGAACTTGGTATGAATAAAGGATGGATTCAGGATTTTGAAAGCACCGATTTTTATAAACCCAATTTCAATAAAGAACATCCTTTTGAATAAAAAAAGGCCGGCATAAACCGACCTTTAATCGCTGATAAACTATTAGTTATTACAGCTTAACGAATTTATATGTCTGCATCGATTCGTTCGAAGTTTTGATGTAATATACTCCCTTGGCCCAATTGCTCACGTTGATAATGTGCTTATTCGAAGAAGATTGGCTGTTAAATACACAACGACCATCAGCAGAGTAAATAATAATGATTTCGGCTTTTGATAATTGTATGGTTATATTATCAAATGCCGGGTTCGGATACATATTAATGTTATTTTCAGTCTGTTCAGTGATCCCCTCACAAATTTCAATAGTAATATTAATTGTATCAGAGCCGGTACAATTATTATTGTCAGTTACCATTACTGAAAAAACATATACACCCGGATTTAAATTATTAGCATCAATAACGATACTTGAACTTGTTTGCCCATCCGACCATATATATTGTGCGTAATTTCCGGCATTTAGTGTTATCGATTCATTTTGACAAATCGTTGTATCTAAGCCTAAATTCGGTGTCGGATTTTCGTTAACCACTACTAAAATAGTGTCTGCATTTTGGCATCCATAACTATCGGTAACCGTTACACTAAAAAATTCTGAGGCACTAACGGAATAAGAAAAAGTTATTTGCTGAGTGGTTTCATTCGTCGACCATAAGTAAGATGTATGTATGCCTGCATCTAAAGTAATAGTATTTCCGGCACATGTATAATAATCGTTACCTAAATCAACGTTTGGTAATGGATGAACCGTAACATTCACGGTATCGTAATAGGTTCCACAATTATCGGAAGCGATGATATAGTAAATACCCGATTCGGAAACCGTTATACTTTGCGATGTTTCGGTTGTACTCCAATTATAACTTGTAAATCCACTACCGGCATCGAGTGTAACGCTCTGTCCTTCGCAAATTTCTCTATCCTGACCAAGGTTAAGTGTGTTAGATGACCCTCCAATGTTGATTGTTGTGCCGGCTTCAGATGTACAACCTTTTGCATCGGTTATAGTAACTGAATAGTCAGTTGTTTGAGCAGGGCTAACGGTAATTTGAGGTGTTGTTTCGTTGGTTGACCACGAATAGCTTACAATATAATTATTTACTTCTAAAACTATTGTCCATTGATTTAAAACACCCACATCGCCAGAAGCAAGGTCGCTTACTTTTAATTTCCAGTCGCCATTAACTCCACCTGTTAAATTAGTAAAAGCTTGCTCAGGTACATAAGTGCCGGTAAAAGGAGCATTCGTACTTGAAACACTTGAGATATTTGTTGAAGCTGTAGGATCGAGAACTGTATTTGTGAAATTATCTCCGGAAGACCCTCTCTGGTTTATGAGGTTTATAGTACTATTGTCAGGAGCTATTAAGTCAATTTTTAAATCTCCAACGTATGTATGGGTCAACGAATTGATAATGACTTGTTTCAAAGCAGTGCCGGCAGTTAGAGATGAGCTAAAACCACTAATAGTAATAGTAGATGTTACACCTGTTGAATTGTTATCCGGAATATTTACCGATGATGTTGATGATGAGGAATATGTAACGGTTCCATTTGTTGTTGCTTCTGCTGTTAGAACGGTGCTTTGACCCGAACATATGGTTGTAGTGCCGGTAATAGAAGCTTGTGGATTGTTGACACTAATCGTTTTGATTAGAGTGTTATTCATCGTATCATTATCGTTAGCATAGATAATTTTCATTATAAAAGTATATGTACCGCTTTGGCTCATATCTATGTTTCCAATATTTACAGTAGTTTGATTGTTAGAAGTCAATGTTCCGGTTAAATTAACAGTTTGATTGAAGCTATTGGGACCGTTTACAATTACTTGCACACTGGCAGGATCTTGTGAAAAATCAACATCGTTTAATCCGTTGTTTTTAATAGTAACGTCAATGGGTTCAATACTGTAGCAATTTTGATTCGAAGGCTGATTGATTTCAAAAGCCATTAAATCATATGGATTGTAATGTTTAATTAAAATATTATCTAAGTGTAAATCATAATCGTTAGCCGAAGTAGTTTCGCGAAAAGCTTGAAAAGCAATGGCAACACCCTGATTTGCAAATTGACCTAAAGGAATTTCGATATTTTGAAGTGTATTGGTAAAACCCGAATTTTTGCCATAAGCTGTAAGTCGATTCCAGGTCAAACCACAATCGAGCGAATAAAAGACTCTTAAACTATCCCCATTTGCCATACCATCGGGATCAGGATTGGTGCTATTATAATCGGTTAATGCTACATCAAAAGATAATTTAGTATAAGTACCGCAAATAAAACCGGGTCCTACAATCCATTCACGAATGGGTGAACTATAAAAATTTACTTTGGCTGTAATATTGGATGTTCCGCCCACACCTGTGCGGTTGACCCAAGCAGAAGTCGTTCCTGATGGAACAATTCCTTGCGACTCTTTCCATCCCGGAAAAACAGTGGATAAATTCGTGCCATTAAAACCAGTAAAATCAACAGCTAAAGGCAAATCAACACTGGTATTGGTGTAGGTTGCAACTACCGTATCATTATAAATATATTCGTCGTTGGGGTAACTACTGTATGCCATAAAACTATAAGTAGCTCCTGATTGACCTGCATTTACCGTTGTTGAAAAAGTAAAAATAACAGAATCGCCGGGGACAATGGTTCCTGTGTACGTTTCACTAACAGCTGCCTGTCCATTAAACACATACGACAACGGTATATTTGTTGCCGGATTGGTGCCATTGTTTTTTACTACTATACTTATAGGTTGATTGCTCATTAATCCGCAACCATTAATAGGGCTAACAAAACGAGTTATGGTAATATCATCACTCATCAAACAACTGCGAGCAAAAACAATGGTATTCATCGAATTTAATCGCTGATAATATATTTGCTCGGCAACAGCATCGCCTTTAAGCATAAAATCAAGATATGGAAACAGAAGCTGTGCTACAATTTCATGTTGTTGATCTCTGGAAATAGTAGGTTGTGGACTGGTAGTGCCTTCTCCAAAGCTACAATTGAAATTATAATCTGCAAAATAGCAATGTCCACCTCCAACAATACCTATACGTGTTTTGCACGACGAAGCTAATGCATTATACATCGGCAATTGATGATCGGCAGGAGGAGCTACACCATCATTAATTCCATAAAAAACAACAGCTGGAACTGTAACATTGGCAGCTGCAGCTATTGCACTGGGATTTGTTTCTGCTGCTGCAAAATTTACAAGAGTTGTTAAATTGGTATTATTTGCTGCTGCAAGAAATGAACTACCACCTCCCATTGAATGTCCCATGATGGCACTCGTTCCTAGAATATGTTGATAAAAATCGGAGGAAGAATTCGAGCCTTCGCTTAAAAGAAAATTATTAAGAAATTTCAAATCTTCGCCAAAAGCACTGTGGCTGGGAGAAATACTTCCTTCAGTTCGAGGAAAAACCATTACATAACCACGAGGAACAATACTATCCCATAACCATTGATACGAATCCCAAGACATTACAAAACCATGACCAAAAACGATAACCGGAAATTGACCCGATGCAAATGGCGTATTATCACCCGCTGATGTAGCCGGATAGTAAACCTCAGTCTGAATCGTTCGACTTCTTGAAGGATCGACAAAATTATACTGTTTATGCCCAACATAATAGGATTGCGAAAAAACAGTAAAACCTATAAACAAATAGGTTAAGGTAAATAATACTTTTTTCATACTCGCTTTGATTTTGAATTTACGACAAATATAGTCAATGTTTTTGAATTTTTAAACATTTTAGTCGATTTAATTTTAAAAAAATATATTTTTATCAAAAAAAGATTTGGATAAATAATTTTTTACTTTTATCTTTGCATCCTCAAATTAAAAATTTGGGAGCTTAGCTCAGCTGGTTCAGAGCACCTGCCTTACAAGCAGGGGGTCATAGGTTCGAATCCTATAGCTCCCACGAAAAAATCAAAAGTCTCAGTTAACACTGAGGCTTTTTTTTGTT
>DAOOWN010000006.1:0-49934 GCA_035371305.1 Bacteroidales bacterium | reverse complement strand
GATCCGGGCGAAAATGCCACGATTAAAATTTTGACTCCCAATACCGGTCATGCTGTTTCGCCAACTGCTATGGGTAATTTAAGCACGACATCAACCAACTACATTACGATAACCAGTCCAAATTACAATTTGGGTGCGATTAATACTACAAGTAATATTTATGCTGAGTTTCCAATAACGGTAGATGCATCAACACCTATTGGTACTTCCGTTGATTTCTTGTACCAGGTTGACGCAAGTGGTTATAATACGAACAAAAACATTTCTTTGACGGTAGGATTAATAGTTGAAGATTTTGAATCGGGCAATTTTACGCATTTCCCTTGGGATACGTTAGCTTCTCATTCGGGCAATGCACCTTGGATTATATACACGGGAACGAATGTATATGAAGGCAATTATGCTGCTCGCAGCGGTGTGATAAGCAATAGTCAATCGTCCATATTAAACATGACGGTACAAGTTTTAAGTCCCGATACCTTATCGTTTTACAAAAAAGTTTCGTCCGAAGCAAGTTACGATTTTTTACAATTCTTTGTAGATAATAATAAACTCGACGAATGGAGTGGTGAAGTAAACTGGAGCCGTTCTGCATACTTTTTAACTGCCGGAAATCATAATTTAAAATGGACCTATGTTAAAGATTACTCTGTTTCAAGTGGAACGGATGCCGGCTACTTAGATTATATTTTATTCCCACCCATTTACCAACCGTTAACTGTGCCAAATCAAGAAAATAATATCAGCAGCATTATGGCTTATCCTAATCCCTGTACCGATATGCTCTACATTAATATCAATGCTAAAAAACAAGGCAACTACAGCTTACTGCTCAATAACCAGTTGGGGCAAAGCATGAATATTTCGGCCAAAGGAGAACTGACAGCCGGAAGTAATTATGTAAGTCTCAACACCTCATCGCTTCCGTCAGGAATGTATTACATGCAGGTAAAAACCGAAAAATCGGTACAAACCATAAAAATTACAGTTATCAGATAATGTTCATCAGAAAAAATAGTAAAAGCCCGGTATTATTTCGAAAAAACTCCGAAATAATGTCGGGTTTGTTTTATGTTATAATATTTATTTTTTGTTTAAGCTTATCCGGCTGTCGTTATAAAGAGGGACCACTAATTAGTTTCCATTCGGTTGAAAAAAGGTTAGAGGGGACATGGAAAATGGTAGGATTAACATCAGATGGTGTTGATTCACTGAAATATTACAATGATAAATGTGGAAGCACTGTAGCATTTATTTTTCGTTACCCTGATGGTAGTCCCATGCCAACGTATTATATGAATTTTGATAAAGGGAAAATAAGATTTAGAAGTTATCTTACTTTTGTGAAAAATAAAAAAGAGATGAAAGTATATTATAACGATTCTATTAATAATTGGCATTTAGGCCCGATAGGAAATAATCCCTCTATAAACTATTGGAAAATAGTAAAGCTTACAGAAAAAGAATTTAAAACAACGGTTGATTTTAATGGCAAAACTTATATAATTTCATTTAAAAAAGAATAATATGAAAAAAAATCTGTTATTATTTTCATTCATGTTTCTTGCTCTCTGGAGTGTTGGAACAAATCAGTCGTGGACATTGCTTCCCGGAGCAAATAAAGCTACGGCAGAATTTAAATCAATTAATGCCAAAAGCGATTACACTTCAACTAGCGTAGCGTTTTCGCTGGGCGCTTATAACCTCAGGGAAGTCAGCACTCCGCAGGGTGTTTCGTATGTAGTAGAGGCCCCGCGTGCTGCCCGCATTATGAAAACGGGAGCACCTGATTTGCCTCTGTATGCAAAATCGGTGATTATTCCCGATGCCGACAATATGGAAGTAACAGTAATCCGTTCCAATTATGTCGATATTCCCAATGTTCAGGTAGCACCGTCAAAAGGCAACCTCCTCAGAACGGTAAACCCCGACGATGTGGCTTATACTTACGGCATAGAGTATCAGCAAAATGCTTTTTATCCCACACAATTGGCTTATTTACGCGAGCCTTATATTTTACGCGATTTCAGGGCACAGGCATTGGTTATTCAGCCTGTACAGTACAACCCGGTTACCAAAACCCTGCGTATCTATACCGATATTGAAGTAGAAGTGAAATCGACTGCTACTCCCGGGCTGAATATTTTTCAACGCACCAAAGCATTGACCAAGATAGATCAGGAATTTAACGAAATATATAAACGTCAGTTTGTAAATTACGAAAACACGCAAAAATATACTCCGCTTAGCGATTTGCCGGGCAATATGCTCATTATATGTTATGATAATTTTATGCCAACCATGCAACCATTTGTAAACTGGAAAATTATGAAAGGTATTCCAACCGAAATGGTTGGCGTGTCAACGATTGGAAACAACGTAACATCGTTGAAAAATTATATAACCAATTATTATAACACCAAAGGGTTAAAATATTTGCTGTTGGTTGGCGATTTTGCTCAAGTTACATCACCGACTGGAAATTTTAGCGGAGTTACCGGAGCAAAAGATAACGAATATGCTTATATTACGGGCAACGATCATTACCAGGAATTCTTTGTAGGACGTTTTTCGGCAGAAACGACCGCCGATGTGCAAACGCAAGTGGATCGCTCCATTTATTATGAAAAAATTCTCTCCAGTGGCGATTGGTTGGCTTCAACATTGGGAATTGGTTCAGACCAAGGTCCTGGTGATGATAATGAGTATGACTATCAACATATCCGTGGAATACAAACCGATTTGATGGGATTTACTTATACAACTAAATACGAATTGTTTGATGGAAGCCAAGGTGGTTTAGATGCCGCAGGAAATCCTTCAGCAGCTAATGTGTCAACAGTAGTAAACCCCGGTGTGGGGTCTATTTTTTATTGTGGTCATGGAGGCGATACCGAATGGGTAACAACAGGTTTTTCTAATACCAATGCTACAGCATTAACCAACGTGAATAAATTACCGTTTATTTATTCGGTTTCGTGTGTAATTGGTCATTATAACGCCGGAACCTGTTTCTGCGAAGCATGGATGAGAGCAAAACAAACCTCAGGACCGTCAGGTGCCATTGGTATCTTTGGCTCTACTATCAACCAATCGTGGAATCCTCCTATGCAGGCCGAGGACGAAATGGCCGATATTTTGGTTGAAAGCTATACAAATAATATTAAACGCACTTATGCAGGTATTGGTGTAAATGGATGTTTCAAAATGAACGATGAATCGGCCGATTATGATATGACCGACACATGGACTATTTTCGGAGATCCGAGTTTGGTAGTTCGCACCAAAGCACCCATGTCCATGACCGTAACTCATCCGGCTACAATAGCTTCGGGTATTACAGCTGTCGATGTTAATTGCAACGTAGATGGTGCTTATATCGCTATTACAAAGTCAAATCAACTCTTAGGAACAGCGTATGTAAGCGGAGGCGTTGCTCATATAACACTTAATCCGGCACCTATTGCCGGCGATTCCTTAGTTGTTTGCGCCACAAATTTTAATTATACCACTTATATAGGCTCAATTTTAGTTACATCATCCAATACACCTTTTGTAGTTTATCAAAGCAATGTTATTCATGATGCAGGAGTTGCCGTAAACGGAAATGTAGAATACAGCGAAAATGTAAATTTAGATGTAACCCTATCAAACGTTGGTCTTCAGGATGCCAATCAGGTGGTAGCAACTCTTTCGTGCAGCAATCCACATGTTCAGATTACAGACAATACCGAATTGTATGGCACCATCAATGCATCGTCCAATTTAACCAAAACCGGTGCTTTTGCTTTTACGGTTGACCCGGTTATTAGCGATCAGGAAATAGCAACCTTTACTATTAACTCAGTAGATGACCAAAATAATGCTTGGACGTCAACATTTAGTGTGGTACTCAATGCTCCTTTACTCAGTGCAACAACTGTTGTTGTTGATGATGCTGCCGGTAATAATAACGGTCGCTTGGATCCGGGCGAAAACGCCACGATTAAAATTTTGACTCCCAATACCGGTCATGCTGTATCGCCTACGGCTATGGGTAATCTAAGTACAAGCTCTACCAACTATATTACCGTTAATACGCCCAATTACAATATGGGAGCAATAGCAACATCTTCCAGTGTTTATGCTGAATTTCCCATAACCGTTGATGCTTCTACTCCGATTGGTACATCGGTTAATTTTACTTATCAGGTTGATGCAAGCGGTTATACGGCAACCAAAAGTTTTGCCATGGTAGTTGGAATAATTGTGGAAGATTTTGAGTCGGGCAATTTTACTCATTTCCCATGGGACACAACAGCAGCTCATTCGGGTAATGCTCCATGGATTATATTAAATAACGGAAACATTTTTGAAGGCAATTATGCAGCACGCAGCGGTGTAATTAGCGATAATCAAACCTCTGTACTATCTATGACGGTTCAAACTTTAGCAGCAGATACGTTCTCTTTCTATAAAAGAGTTTCGTGTGAAGATAGCCCCTATAGTGGCAGTGGTTACTGGTACGATTATTTAAAATTTGAAATAGACGGTACTAAAAAAGGTCAATGGGATGGTGATATTGCTTGGTCGCGCGAGGCATATTTTTTAACCGTAGGTAATCATACATTAAAATGGACATATTATAAAGATCAAAGTGCTTCTGAAGGCGATGATGCTGCATATATAGATTATTTAATTTTCCCGCCTATTTATCAGCCGTTGAATAATCAAGAACAAGAATTGCTGGTGAGAAGTATAGTGGCTTATCCTAATCCTTGTACCGATATGCTCTATATCAATATCAATGCTCAAAAACAAGGCAACTACAGCTTACAACTCAATAACCAGTTGGGGCAAAGCATGAATATTTCGGCCAAAGGAGAACTGACAGCCGGAAGTAATTTCGTTAGGCTTAATACTTCTTCACTTCCTTCGGGAATTTATTATTTACAATTAGTAACAGATAAATCTATTCAAACGTTAAAAATATCTGTTGTAAAGTAAACCCGTCGTAAATTCATAAAACAGTAAAATAAAAAGCTGTCTTATAGTTCTGGTTTAAGCTTCGACTTTGCACAGTTTGACAATTAATCAATAATTTGTCATTTTGAGTGAAGTCAAAAAATAGGCAAATTACGACTGTAAGACAGTTTTTTTATTGCTTTACAATTCCTTATTTTTGCAGTAAATTTTGAATCGTGACGTTTGCCGGATTAAACTTGCCCGAAAAACCCTTGTTTCTTGCTCCCATGGAAGATGTTACAGATACTACGTTTCGATATATCTGTAAGCTTATGGGCGGGGTAGATGTTATGTTTACCGAATTCGTTTCATCGGATGGGTTGGTTTACAATGTTACAAAAAGCCAAAAAAAATTAAAGATTTTTGACTACGAACGTCCCATCGGCATTCAGATTTATGGTAACATTACCGAGCGAATGGTCGAAGCAGCTAAAATGGTGGAGGAAAGTCAACCCGATTTTATCGACATCAATTTTGGTTGCCCTGTAAAAAAAGTTGTCAACCGCGGTGCGGGTAGTGGCATGATGAAAAACGTTCCGCTTATGGTCGAAATAACCGAAAAAGTGGTAAAAGCCGTAAAAACTCCGGTTACTGTTAAAACACGCTTGGGATGGGACGAAAATTCGAAAAACATTCTCGATATAGCGTTGAGACTTCAAGATGTGGGCATACAAGGATTAACTATTCACGGACGTACACGTAGTCAGATGTATCAAGGAACAGCAGATTGGACATTAATAGGCGAAGTAAAGCATCATCCAAATATTCGTATTCCGATAATAGGTAATGGCGATATTACCAACCCCGAAATAGCCAAAGAAAGGTACGATACCTATGGTGTTGATGGCATTATGATAGGTCGCGGAAGCATCGGTAAGCCATGGATATTTAAACATATCCGGCATTATTTAGCAACAGGGGAACTCCTATCCGAACCAACCATAGCCGAAAAAATAGAACTGATAAAAAAACACCTTCTGAAATCGGTCGAAGACAAAAATGAATATGGTGGAATTATGACCATGCGCCGCCATTACGTACAATACCTTAAAGGATTGAGCCATAGTAAAGAATTGCGGTTGCGATTGCTTAGATCCATTTCGCTCGATGAAAATTTAGCTATCTTAGACGAAATATTTGAACGATACAATAATGAATCAGAGGCTTAATGGTAAACACAATGTTTTTTATATTATCTAAGATTTTTAATTTTATTTTTTCGCCATATAGCTGGATTTTTGCCTTGCTAATTTGGGCATTGCTCACTAAAAATCCTATAAAAAGGAAAAAACTATTGTGGATAAGTGTTGCAATCTTTTATATATTCTCCAATTCATTTTTACTCGACGAAGTGATGCGACTTTGGGAAAAGCCAGCCGTTACGATTGATTCACAAAAACAGCATTATACCTATGTTGTTGTTCTTGGCGGAATGATGTCGTATTACGACACTAAGGCAAAGCAAATTGGTTTTAATAAAAGTGTTGACCGGTTGATGCAGGGATTAAAGATTTTAAATAAAGGAATAGCCGATACTCTTGTTTTTTCAGGAGGTGATGGATCTGTTTTAAAATCAATAGGCCCCGAAGGCGATTATATAAAAAATTATTTGGGAGATATAGCATTCGACACTTTGCGCGTAAAAGTTGAAAGTAAATCACAAAACACATACGAAAACGCTAAGTATTCTTCAACTTTAATTAAATCCAACAAAAACCATAAGATTTTATTAATTACCTCGGCATTTCACTTACGCCGAGCCATCGGTTGTTTCGAAAAACAAGGTTTTAATGTTGACTATTATCCGGCCGATCGAATTTCAGGTAAAAGAAAATTCACTTTCGATCATTTGCTGATACCCCAAATTGAAGCGATGGAAAAATGGTCTGTTTTAATACACGAAATATCAGGTTATATCATTTATAAAATAATGGGTTATCTATAGAATGATGAAATTTGATGTATGACTAACAAATATTTATTGTAGGCTTGTTTGATAAAAAAAATAATATATCTTTGCAAAATAATAGGTAAAAAGTAATTAATCTTAAAATCAAATAGTTATGTATTGGACGCTTGAACTTGCATCAAAATTAGAAGATGCTCCATGGCCTGCAACTAAGGACGAGCTTATAGATTTTGCCATGCGAAGTGGTGCCCCGTTAGAAGTGATTGAAAACCTTCAGGAACTGGAAGACGATGGTGAAATTTATGAGAGTATTGAAGATATTTGGCCCGATTATCCTTCGAAAGAAGACTTTTTATTTAACGAAGATGAATATTAAAACGAAGCCGGCGAAAGCCGGTTTTTTTGTATATTTGCTAAAACACTTTTGTTATGTATATACGAGATAAAGCGATTAAAGAAATCACACGTCATGATGAACTTTTAGAAGTAATTCGCAAATCGAAGGTTTGTCATGTAGGCTTTGTAGATGGTGATAAGCCGTATGTGTTAGCGTTTAATTTTGGCTTCGACGAAAATAAAATCTATTTGCATTGTGCCAAAGAAGGTCATAAACTCAATATTTTAGCTAAAAACAACAATGTTTGTGTTTATTTCGATACCGATCACGAATTTTTTGCCCGACATGAAGAAGTTGCTTGCAGCTATCGAATGCGTTATAAGAGCGTTCAGATAATGGGAAAAGCAATCCTCTTAAATGATTACGAAGAGAAAGTAAATGCATTGAAAATATTTATGAGGCAATATAGCGATAGAACGTTTGAATTTTCAAAACCTTCGGTAGATAATGTTAATATTATTTGCATCGAAATAGAAAAAATGACCGGTAGAAAATTTGAATATTTATAAAAAATAATGTATGTTTACGGCACCATGTTTATGTTCGAACAACATAGAGCTTTAAATACGGAAGAATGGGCAAAAGACCCTTATAATGGGCATATTATATATTCTTATAAGGGGAGTATCAGTGCCGAAGTTATTTCTAATTGCATTCAAACACTAGAAAGTTATTTGTTGGAGAAGGGCGAAAATATTGTTGCAAAACCAAAAACAGCCGTTCATATTGCAATAGAATTAAGTCAAAATATTTTTCATCACAGTATTCCCTATTTCGATACAGAGCGATTTGGAGGAATAAAAATCATACATTTGCCGAACGGATTGCAATTAGAATTTTTAAATGTTCTGACAAAAGACAAAGCCATTTTGTTAGGCGAACGCATTCAACAACTCAATGTTTTATCGAAAGAAGAATTAAAAAAACTTCATCTTTTAATTTTAAGCAACAACGAATATTCTATTAAAGGAGGCGGTGGTTTAGGCTTAGTTGATGTAGCACGTAAAACAGAATCGAAACTTATGGCAGAATTTTATCCGTTTGAAAAAAATAATTATCTTTACCTATTGAAAATTCATTTAAATTGATATATATTTACAAAAAATTTTGATTATGGATCCAATAGTAATTGAAGGCACATCTAAAACCCCATCGGTAAATTTTAATGCATCTACCGGAATACTTGAATTAAAAGGTCGTTCAATACCCGAAAATTCTATTGAATTTTATAAACCTCTTATTGAATGGATTGAAAAATATGGAGCTGCTCCTCAGGCAAAATCCGTTGTAAACGTTCAGTTAGAATATTTTAATACAAGTTCTTCAAAATGTATTTTAGATGTTTTTAAACGTCTTGAAGCAATTGCAAATAATGGTCATGATGTTGTAATTAATTGGCATTACGAAGAAGACGACGAAGATATGCTCGAAGCCGGCGAAGATTATCAAAGTATAATAAAAGTTCCTTTTAAAATGATTGAAGTGGAAGCCTAATACAAAGGTTTAACATAAAAATTGAAGAGGCTGTCTAAAAGGGCAGCCTCTTTTTTCTATCTGAGATTTAGTATTTCCAATAAAAAGTAATACGAGGAGTAATAGCTGGTTTTATTTTTGTTCCGTTCGACATCTTTTCATAAAATTCGGAAAGTAAATTGGGTGAAATTATGATTGATTTCTGGACGTGTATATTACATGCCCATAAAGCATAAATTCTACAATCGTGTGTCGATAAACGATGGTTGTTGGGTTCGAAATAGTCAACCCGTCCGGTAAACGAAAGTTTTTCGTTAAAAGCGTAATTGACAAAAAAAGTCGCGCCATACGAGCTATAATCATCAAAGCCAAAGCCGGTATTGAGATCGTGTTTTTGTGTTGCATAGAACAACTCTAATCCGGTCGAAAATTTATTTTCCTTTTGATAGCAAATAAAAAAAGTAATAAGCGATTTATCTTTGTTAAGCCAATTCATTGGAGGCAATGTGTCATATAAATCTAAAGATTTCTTCATAAAGTGATATGTATAACTTAATGAAAAAATAAAACTTTTTGATGGATTATATCCGATAACTCCGTATAGACTTTTAAAGCGATCTATTTCTACTTTACTTCCACTATTATTACCAAGCATTATCGTATAAAAGAATTGATTTTTTGCAAAGGAGCCCTTTAGGGAAATACCCATATCGCGTGTTGATTCAAATTTTCTTAAATCAGTTATGGTTTTTTCCAAAAAACGATGTCCCCACCATTTTTCTGATGTTGAAATAGTAGGTATGCATAGTAAGCCAAACGATAGGGAAGCATTTTTGAAAATACTATCCCAATTTAAATATGCATCCTTAACAAAGAAACCAAATTTTCCATTTGTTGTATTGGATTCTTGGTCTGAATCAAAGCCAATTTTTGCAGAAAAACGAGAATCAAATTTATGGTCGTAAGTTAAATAAACACGCCTATATTTAAAACCGTTAAGATTATTTGCATCATTTAAAACAGCATTATTAAGAGTAGTGGATAAGGTGTCACGCTGTGCATTATAATAATAATCGCCAAAGAACATTACATTCAATTTGTCCTGAGAATATGCTTTTTGTAAGTTAATTAACGTAAAAAAAACATTGATGTAAAATACGACAGATATAGCTTTCACAACCAACTAATTAAAGATGTTCAAATTATTAATTGGCTGCTAAGGTAATTAAAATCTAGAATGCTCAATCTAATTTTAACGTTAAGAAAACATTAAGAAATAATTATTTCATTATCGTTACAGAACCGGTATAAGGCTGACTACCATCATTTAAGTCAATTACATAATAATAGGTAGCTGCCGGTAGGGCTTTACCGCCTTTAGTGCCATCCCAAGGTTTGGTATATCCTTGCGATTCAAATACTTTTACGCCCCATTGATCGTATATTAGAACGTTGCAGTTAGGAAAAGCATTAATGTATTTAATGTTCCAAACATCATTTTTGCCATCACCATTAGGTGTAAATGTGTTATAAACTTCGATATGTTTACCTTCGCTGTTAACTAAAACGGAATCTATTGTTACACATCCGTTATCGTCGGTGATAGTAACGAAATACTTTCCTTCACTAATATCAGACAGATCTTCGGTTACTGCACCATTGGACCATATATACGAATAGGGTTGTGTGCCACCAAATACCAATAAATCAATCTTACCATCGCTCAATCCTTCGAACGAAACATTGGTAACTAATACCGAAGAAGTGAGTTGCCCGGGTTGGCGAATAATAATAGAATCCGAAACGCTGCCACACTTATCTGTTATCGTAAATTTGTATGTTCCGGCAGTTAAATTTGTTCGGATAGAATCTGTTTCAATGCTGTTTTGCCAAATATATGAGAATGGAGCCACTCCGTTTTCCGGAATTAAAATAATGGAACCATTATTATTGCCAAAGCATAAAACATTTTCTTTCTGATAATTAACAGATAACGGGGTTTTGTTAGAAATGGTAAATGGAACCACAACACTGCCGCAAAAATCGGTAACGGTTACAAAATAATTTCCAACGGGTAGATCTTGCAAAAGACTATCGGTATCGTTACCATAGCTCCATTGATAGCTATATGGTTGTACACCATAAGTGGGAGTAACGATTACTATACCCGTGCTATCAAAAATACAATCGGTTGATTGATTGTATGTAATAATGGCTTGAAGAGGTGTTTTGTAACCAATATTAATGGAATCCACAGAAAATGAGCATTGATCGGTAACCGTAACATAATTCCATCCGGGTGTAAGATCGAATGCAACATTCGAAGTACTGGTTGAATTTGACCAAGAATATGTGTAGGGAGCAACGCCATTTTGCACATTAACGGTTGCTTTACCATCTGAGGAATTTGAGCAAGAAGCTTCTACGCTAAAAGTAATAGTAGCTTGAACAGGAGCTATTATTTCGATTTGAACTGAATCAATTAGCGTGGAACAAGCATCACTAACGGTTACATAATTCCAACCAGACGGTAAATGTGTTGCTGTAGCTAACGTGTCGCCCGATGACCAAGTATAGGTAAAGGGTCCTGCACCATCATAAACGCTTACCGTTGCACTGCCATTAGAAATAGTAGCACACGAAGCAGGAGTTGTTGATGTGATGGCAATGCTCATAGGATTTTGTAAACCAGTATTTACAGATAATATAACCCAACCGCAAGCATCGGTAACAGTTACACTGTTTAATCCTTGTGGAAGTTGAGTTGCAGTTTGACTTGTTTCTCCGTTAGACCAAATAAACGAGAACGGTGCAACTCCATCCGTAATAGAAATCATGGCTAGACCGTTGCTTAACCCCGAGCATGAAACGGGAGCTGAAAATGAAATGCTGGCTTGCATAGCCGGTAAACTGTTGATTTGTACCGAATCAATTATTGATGTGCAATAATCTGAAACCGTTACGTATTGCCAACCAGTAGGTAAATCGTTAGCAATATTACTTGTGCTTACAGAGTTTGACCAGATGTATGTATAAGGCGAAATTCCTGAACTTGCAGAAACTTCAGCCATTCCGTTGGAACTTGTAGAACATGAAGCAGGAGATGAATTTATAATACTTGCTTGCAATGAGGGTAAGCTAGTGGCAACAATAGAATCTACGATTGTAGTATTACATTGGTCGGTAATGGTAACATATGTAGTTCCTATACCTATTTGGTTGTTATAAGAAGTGGTTATTGCATTAGACCATTGATATGAATAGGGGCTAAGACCATTGGTTGCTGTTACATGTGCTTCTCCATTTGCAATAGTAGGACAGAAAAGAACCAGTGTGTGAGTATTGATACTTGCATTCAACGGAGTATATGGTTGAACTGTTGCTGTATATGTTGTGCTGCAATTATAAGCAGTAGATACAGTTACGGTATAGGTCCCAGCAGCAAGATTTGAAATGTCTTCTGAAGTCATTAAATTTGACCATGTTGTAGTATAAGGTGCTTGTCCGCCGGTAATGGTAATATCGATGGCACCGGTCCCTGCTGAGCAGGTTTCATTCGTTACGATTGCTGATACAACAGGATTTTCATTAACGGTTATAATAACTTGTTCCGTATTTGAACACCCGTTACTGTCTGTACCTGTAACAGAATAGGTTGTTGTTGTGTTGGGAGTGATAGTTAATGTGCTACTATTTGTGCCATTATTCCATGTATAAGAGTTTGCACCGGTAGCTGTGAGCAGAACAGATGTTCCTTGACAAATAAAATTGGATGATGCATTGATGTTTATAGTGGGCATTGGATTTACCGTAATATTTATAGTATCAGAATATCCTTTGCATCCTGAAGCATTAGTTACTACTACATAATAATTTCCGCTATTTTTAGCTGCAATTACAGGTACGTTAATTCCTAAGGAAGACCCATTGTTATACCAATCGTACGTGTAATTACTTCCATTTGTTGCATATAATATTAAACTATCTCCTTCGCAAAAAGTAAGATTACCGTTATATGTAATATCAACAATGGGATTGTTTGTTGTAAGCATTGTGTCTAAGGTTGCAGTACAATTCTTATTATCAGTTACTGTTACAGAATAGTTTCCGGCAGAAAGTCCGGAGATGTCTTCAGTAGTTTCAGTATTGCTCCAGTTAAATGTAAAAGGAGCCGTTCCATTGTAAACAATTAAATCTATTGCACCATCATTGCCGGGATTACAACCAACATTTTGCGTAATAACAGATAACGAAGGCGGGTTATTTTGTGGAACAATGATGTTTGTCTTTACGCTTGAACAACTATTAGCGTCTGTAACCGTAAGAGAATATGTTCCACTGGGTATATTATTTCTGTCTTCTGTAGTTATGGCATCATTCCAAACATATGTAAATGGGATGGTTCCCCCGCTAACTATAATATCTATTTGTCCGTCGTTGCCGGGATTGCAACTGGGCGATTCAATAATAGCAGAAATGGTAGGAGCAAGTGGGTTTACAACATTAAACGATTGTGTAGCGGTACAACTGTTGGCATCAGTAACCGTTAAGCTATAATTTCCGGCTGATAATCCGGTAATGTCTTCGGTTGTTAATGTATTCGACCATAGATACGTATAGGATGGAGTTCCGCCAATTACGGTAATATCAATTTCACCGTCGTTCCCAGGTACACATGATGGTGCAGTAATGGAACTTGATATGTTAATTGGCAAAGGCGAAACAACTTTTACAGAATCATTCGTTTTACATCCATTAGCATCGGTAACTGTTACATAATACCAGCCGGGAGCCAATCCATTTATGTCTTCCTGAATACTTAAGGTGTTCCAACTATAAGAGTAGGGTGAACTGCCTCCGCTAACGGTTAGGTTTATGGCACCGTCATTCGTATTAAAACAAGAAGGCTGTTGAACGTTAAAAACTAATGCAATAGCAGTCCCTTCTGAAATATAGGTAGAATCAATTTTTTGAGCATTATTAGCATCGGTTACCGTAACTTTGTACCAACCTGAAAAAAGATTTGTTAAGTCTTCATCGGTTGATGTAAAACCACTAGGACCAGACCAAGCATACGTATAAGGCGAAGTTCCGTCTCCGCTTACGGTTAAGTCTATTGAACCATTGTTTGTCCCATAACACACATTATTTGTGGTAACAAAAGAGAGGTTGATTTTTCCGTATTTTGCCAAAAACATATCGGTAGAAGAGGTGGTACCATTTGTAAGTGAAGTGTTTCCAATATTGAGTGTGCCTGAATAAAAATAACCGACAAAAGTATTGGCATTGTTTGCATTAATTTTTCCGTTTTCGCAAAAATCGTTAAGAGTTCCTGATGCTTTGTTTACTCCTAAAACATTGGCATTTCTGTCGGTTTCGAGCATAAAGGCGTCGGTACTGCTATTGGTGAGGTTAAAAGAACCGAATGATATATTGCCGGAATATGAACCGGTAAAAATAGCGTGATCGGCATTTGCATAAACACCTGTAGCCTTATCGTCTCCTGCTGTTCCGTAGTTGCGAACCCATTGCAAGGTTCCATCAAAAGCGTAGCAAGCTATAAAAATGTCGTTATTGCCTTGATTTGGGCAGGTTTTAAGTGAAACATCCGTTCCAGTAGAGTCGATGGTAAGCGTTGGACTGGCATAATATCCGGCTAAAAATAAATAACTGGAAAAATCAGTGAAATGTCGATAAAGAAAATCATCGCCAGTGCCAGTAATTTTTCTAACCCATTGAACATTACCGTTTAAATCAGTTCTAAACAGCATCATATCTCTGGAAGAGGAATTGCTTTTAATGGCAAAAGCATCTATATAAAGACTATCAGTATATTGACCGCTGAAATAATAGGAGTTATTATCTGAAGTAACCGTTCGTATTAATGAGTTGTTATTATTTCCTTTCATTGTTTTTGCCCAGAGCAAGTTCCCATCTTGGTCGAATTTTGAAATATAGTTTTGCTGAACGCCACTATATAAAGAAGTAAGTGTTGTTGTGCCACCATAAAAAGTAACATCAGCCAAGTATTTTCCAATTTGTACTATATTGCCTTGGTTGTCAACGTTAATTGCTCCAATAATTTGTTGATTCGTACCATATGCCGATTTTATTGCCCAAACTAAAGTTCCGTCTGCGGCATTGTATTTTGCAAGAAAAATATCGTTTAAACCGGAAGTTGCTAAGGTTGTTCCACCAAAGTTACAATTATTACTTTGAAATTGGCCACCAATGTAAATACTATTTCCATCCGGACTTAAGGAAATGCCGTAAGCATTTTCGGCTGCGCTTCCTCCTATACTGATTAACCATTGAACTTGTCCTTGTGAATTGTATTTCCCTACATAGATATCTTGACCTCCCGCTGTTGTGAAGGAATATGCTCCTTGCGATATGGTTTGGGTATAATTTCCAATAATATATAAATTACCACTTGCGTCTTCAATTACGGATGTTGGAGTGCTATTTCCGATTCCGGAAATTTGATTCACCCATAAAAGGTCGTTATGTTGTGCTTTTAATGTAGATACAAATAAAAAGGTACTTATAAAAAGCAAAAATGTTTTCATACTATGTCGGATTTAGAAATTATTGACTAACAGAGGGTGCTGCCGAGCCATCATCAGCAGTGTAACCATTCAACTGAGAGCTTTTTACAGAAAGCTCTAAAACCTGTGGTTCTTCCCACGGTTCTTTATTTTGAATTAACGAAAGTCTATTCATGATTTTTTTTTAAACAAATGTACAAAAAAATAAAAAAACAAAAAAATTTTATTTAAATTCAATACATAGCAATGATATATCATCAAAGAAAGGCATTTTACCTCTATAAACATTTACACGTTGGATGATTTTCCAGACAAATAAATCGAGATTATCTTCTTTTTCTACCATTTGCTCCATTTCTTTGGTTCCAAACTCTTCGTGAAGTTCGTTTTCCATTTCTACTAAACCATCGGTATAACAGACAAGGCGAGCATTTTGTGGAATAATGATGGAGCCGATATTAATTTGAGGAATTTCAGGTAGCATTCCTAAGCCGGCACAACCTGTTTTTAAGTATTGATATTCGTTTTGCGGAATAAATAACAGGGGAGGGTTGTGTCCTGCATTAATAAATTTCAACATTCGGGTTTGAATGTTATACTTGCCAATGAATGCCGTTATAAATTTTTCGCCTTTGGTGTTGTTGTTAATAATTCCGTTAAGACGACAAATTAGTTGGTTCAATTCTATATCGGTAGTAAACAGTGCCCGAAGCGAAGCTTGAAAATTAGACATAAGCAGTGCGGCAGAAATTCCTTTACCGGAAACATCGGCAATGCAAAACCCCACTTCAAATTCGTTTAAATAGAAAAAATCGTAATAATCCCCACCAACTTCGTAATGTGGCTGATAATAAGAAGTAACATACAGAAAGTTGTTTTTAGGAAGAGCATCGGGATGCGGAATAAGCATGCTTTGCATTTGACGGGCAAGGTCTAATTCTTTTTTAATACTTTCTTGTTGTATGTTTTCGGTGTATAAACGTTTGTTTTCAATTGCTACAACTAAGATGTTGGTGAGTGTTTGAAAAAAATTCAAGTGCTTAATAATCGGGCTTATGCCATCACGCTCTTCTTCAATGTCACCTAGTAATACAAAAGCCAATGGAACAGACTTATGAAAAACAGGAATTACAACATCAAAACCCTGTAATTTGGGATATTGCGATATGGTAAGATTAGTAATTTCGCGAAAAGGCAACAAATCGCTTTCTACTTGAATAGTGAGATAATTATCGTCTTTTAAGCCGGAAGCCAAAATGCATTGCCATTTTTTATTGTAATTAAACAGAACGACTTTGCCTATGCCTAAATCTTTGCGAATAATATTTTCGTATTTTGATAAAAGTGCTTGTGTTGAAAGGTTTTCGTTGATAGAAAGGGTTATGCTCAACAATGCTTCTAATTTAAAATTAGAGAGCTGCAAACGCTTTAAAGAGGCCTTTTCGGTCATAATTTTTCGCTTAAGAGTTTTATAAGTTCGGGTATTTGCTTTATATAAGCCAATTCTCTCATTTTTTCGCGCGACTCAACGGCCGGTAATCCAAAATAGATTTTTCCTCCTTCAACGGATTTGGTTACACCGCTTTGACCTAAAATAATGGCTTCTTTGCCAATTATAACATTTTTTTGGATTCCTACTTGTCCCCAAATTACCACTTCGTCTTCAATAATTACATTTGAAGCAATGCCGGTTTGGGGTGCAATAAAACAATTTTTACCAATAACCGTATCAAAACCTATTTGAACCGAATTCCCAATTTTAGTGCCGTTCCCAATTATAGTTGTGCCACCAAGTCCTTTGTCGATGGTTGTTTTTGCTCCAATTTCAACATCGCTTTCGATTACTACCGATCCAACCGAGTTTAATCGTAAATAGTTGCTCTCATCTTTTTTAAAATAAAAAGCCTCTGAACCGATTACTACACCGGCATTGATGATTACATTGTTGCCAATAATACACGGTCCATAAATCACAACGTTGGGGTAAATGATACAGTTTTCTCCAATTAACACATCATCGCCAATATATACATTGGGATAAATTTGAGTTGTCTTGCCTATTTGGGCATTGGGGCTGATTTGTTCTTCTATGATAGATTTTGGAAAAAAATACGAAGCTAATTTATTGTATGTTTCAAAAGCATCGTTGCAATATATAATTCCTTTTCCGTTTGGTTCGATGGTGTTGTCTTGTACAATAATAACAGATGCATTGCTATTATTTGCTATTTCATAATATTTACTGTTATCGGCAAAAGTAATATCGCCATAATTGGCATGATAGACATCGCTAATACCGGTTATTTTAATGTTTTCGTCTCCCGAATAATTTAAGTTTAACCATTCGGCAATTTCATATAGAGTATAAGAGTGACGAAGCTTCATTCTCTTATTTTTTTACTCGCTCAAGATAAGCAAGGTTTTTGGTATCTACTTTTATTACATCGCCTGTATTGATAAACAAAGGAACTTTTACTTCTAAACCGGTTTCTAATTTTGCTGGCTTTAGAGCTGTTGACGATGCGGTATCACCTTTTAAGCCGGGTTCTGTGTACACAACTTCTAAGGTTACATTTGGGGGAAGTTCGCAAGTTAACGGGCTATCAGAGTCAATGTCGAATGCAATATATACTTGTAACCCTTCTTTTAACAAACCGGGTTCTTCGATCATTTCTTTGGGAATATTTATTTGTTCAAATGTGTCATTGTGCATAAAATAATATCCCATATCGTCGTTGTATAAATATTGATAAGCTCTACGTTCAATATTAGCCAAATCTATTTTTACACCGGCGTTAAAGGTGTTTTCAATTACGCGCCCGTTTTTTAAGTTTTTTAGTTTGGTTCTAACAAAAGCACCGCCTTTGCCGGGTTTTACGTGTTGAAATTCGACAATAGTGTAAATGTCGCCATTATAAATAATATACAATCCGTTTTTAAAATCTGCAGTAGTTGCCATAATAATTTAATTTTGTGGTGCAAAAATAAGATAAATTTCGTTATCTCATTATTTTAGTTATGAATTATTAATCAGAATCATGCTAATTACTCATCTATTCTATTTCCGTTGCTGTCAAAACGGATTACTTTTAACTTGCGGGCTTTTTCTACAATATAGAATGGCATAAATAGATTGTCGAATTTTTCATTGATTTCAAGCTCAAAATTATTTTGCATTAGCTGAAGTCTGTTCCCTAATATACTTTCGTCCATGCTTAGGGTGTACTTACCGGCTGGTAAATACATTTCGTAATAACCAGTTTTATCTGTTAAGGCGGTGTATGTTTTATGATTGTTGGCAATGATTTTTATTCTGGAAACATCGAGCTTAAAATCAGCTGTTGGCGAGTTGGGATCTCGTTGAATAAAAACTCTTCCCGTTATTTTAACTCCACGTACAAACGGAATATTAACCTCTGATGTGTTTTTATTTACAACTAAACTGTCTTGTACATTAGGAAACCACCCTTTTAAGTCAACAATTGAAAATGCACTAAAAGGATAAACGCCTAAAGGGATGTTTTTTAGGTTGCAAATACCTTTTTCGCCGGTCATTACTTCCCAGCCATTTAACCGAACGACGACATTTTCCAAAAGGGGTTCACTGCCTTCGCGTTTTCCATTGCCGTTGATGTCATAAAAAGCACAGAATTGAATAGTTGTATGAGTTGGTTTAACAAATGGGATGGGTATTCCAAATTCCTTTTTAATCCCCATTCCTAAGTACAAATTACTATTCCACTGAGGTTCTTTTATTTCTGTTTCGGCATGATTCATAAAATAGTAATTGTCGGGCAAGCTGTTTTGTTTGTCTTTTGAAAAATTTATTTCGGCAAAAATCCGGAACCTCCAACCCGATATGGAGAAGTACATTAGCTCTGGCGTAATATTAAATTGATTTCCATTGAAACTGGAATAGGAGTAGCTGGCTAATTGCTGATAAACAAAAGAAGGATTTTTGAAATGGTACTGATAACGAGTCGAGAGACCGATAGACTGTGGATTTTTCTTGCTATTATTGAAAAAGGATTGTTTAGACATGCTTAAATTGCCTAAATTATAGCGAATTAAAAATGAAAATGTGCGAATTTGTATAAATGTTGAAGCTTGTGTAAAAAAGTAATTCTCGCTGGTGGTATCTATTGCTTTATTATAGCCGCTTCGTAAATTAAAGAAATAACGAATATTTTTATCTAATTGATAGTTGCTTACATTAAAGCCAATACCACGAGAATGAACATCAAAATTCATTATCCTGGAAACATTGTAAAATACAAATGGGTTGTAATATAAATTGGTTCGAGTTGTGCGATTAATATTTATTTGGTTATTCAAAATATAATTGGTGTAAATCAGGCTATAATAAGGTTGTTTATAACGATAAAAATTGCTTTGTTGTTTTATTATCCATTTTTTCTTGACGGTAACCTGGTTACCAAAGTTAGCCGTAATACGTTCGTTTGAGAAAATTCCGAAATTTGGTGAAGTATAGTTTCCGTTTAAAAATACACTCCAAATATTTTTAATGGGAGCACCGGAATAATATAAACCAAATAAATAGCCGATTTTAGAGTAGTTTGAATCATTTTGTAAATAATGACTTCCGCCTAATCGAATACCAAAGGTGTGATTTTTCAGAAACTTAAATGAGGCATTGGTCGTAGCTACTTCGGTATTGGTATTCCGAATTTGATCGGTACTGCGACCTACTACAGTTGATAAACGAATAACTTTGTTTTCGTAAAAATGTTGAATGCCGTAACTATAAACAGAAGGCATGAATTTAAATAATTCAGGAGAAGCAACATAAAATGCACCAATTCGATGATTTCGCCCAATGTAATACTCTCCCCTTAATCCTCTTCCTGTTTGATAAGTGCCTAATAAACCGGAGTTTACATTCCCAAATTGAACATAAAATTTTTTGTGATAATACGTTAAGTTGTACATGGCTTGTTCGTATGGGATTGTGGTGAAATAATTCGAGAAATACGTTAATTGTGTTTGGTATGTTAACATGGAGCTGTCTCTAAAGAACGTTGACCCCCTTAAGTTGAGCGTCATCATAGGTTGATCGCCCAGTAAATTAAAGATATTTGCATCGACAATTAAGGGGACGACCATTCCGCCATATTTGTTTACTTCCCATGAGTCAGAGAGTTCTATGAAATCAATATTATTCCCGGTTCTAAATTTTTTATTTTCTGCAGGATTGGGAGAATAACTGTTTATATTAAGTCTGTATTTTTTTGCTTCACCCGTGCTATATGGAACGTAGTCTTCAATATCAAGGAGTTTAAAGTTGCGAGGCTCTTTAAAACGATGAAAATTAAAATTAAACGTTGTGTCCCCAAAAGCTCTTATGGTTGTATTAATTGGGAAATGCGACTCTTTTATATCCGAAGAGTCCTTTATTAAAATGTTCTTTTTAAAGCTTGTAGCAGTAAGATAAATGTCTTGTTCTTCGGTAGATTCGTTGATGATTCCAATTGAAAACGGAACAGATTCAACCTTGTTTGGTATATATATTTTGTTGTCGGACACTGTTACTGCCCAACGAATATTTTTCTTTATTAAGCCGTAAAAGAAGTTCATACCTAAGCTTTTGCCTTTTTCATCGCTTAAAAAAGCATAAAACATAAATCGGGTATTCCCTTTAAATTTTTCACGGGGTACAACATGAACCGGAATGATAAGACTATCGCCCGGTTGAAGTTCATATAATGTGTGGTTTTTGGTAATGACTTTCCATTCCATAGGAATTGTAAAGTCAATGTAAAATTTTTGTGTGGTAGCTAAATTATTAGTAATAATAAAAACGTTTGATATCAATTCGCCTTTTGTAAACTCAACAACTTCTTTAGCAAATCGTGTAACAAGTTTATTTGCGTCTTCAGGTTTTATTACAGGAGAAGTGGTTGTTTGGGGTGTTTCTGTTGTTGGATTGTTTGGCGTAGAAATAACAGGAAGAGTGTCGAGCTTAACAGAAGCACTATCTGAAATAGGTTCCTGTGCCCACAAGGTTGAGCAAAATACAAAAGTTGTTATATATAAAATTGTTTTTTTCAACGCTTAATTTCTTCAATTTTTCATTTTAAACTTTTTTTTTTACAGAAGTTCATTCTAAAAATCTAATTCCAACCTTTTTTCTTTTTATGGTACTTCTTCTAAACAAAAATGTATGGTTATTTGATAAATTCCGGGTTTGTGCTGAAATCCGGGTATAATTCTGTAATCAATCGTGAAATTAAATTCATTGTAATCGGTTAAATAGCTGCCTGCTCCGTTAATTTCAGTCCCATCGCAAGAACCTGCAGGATGAAGTGGCTGAGGGTCTCTAATTATTTCTAAAATATCATATTGTGTGTTACCTGCAAATATTTGATATACTCCATTATTAAAAGGTGTTCCGCATCCGTTGTAAACTTTTACTTGTATTAAATCAAGTTCGGGTACATTACCTGACGATCCGTATGTTACCAGAGGTTCCCATTCGTTTGCGGGCAAATGGTTGTTATTATCAATATACATCATCAATTTCCACTTGCAAGCACCGGGAACAATTTCGTCAATTTTTAGGCGAAGCTGGGTTGAGCCGCTGTATGTAATTCCTGAAATATATTTTTGCATATCCGAGAAGGTAAAATCGATATTCCCGGGTGTAGATAAATAAAATCGACTTGTTCCGGCAATGGCATCGCTACAATTGGCAGTGGTTACATTATTACACAATTGTGCATAACTGCCTTGAAATGCAATCGTTAGAAAAACTAGTATGAAAATTGCTTTTTTCATGCACAAAAAAATAAAGGGTTATTCCTTTATAGAATAACCCTTTATTATAGATTCTACTATTGGTCTTCTAATAAGATGTATTTAACATTCATGGTATAAACACCGGGTTCTGCATAGGTGTTTGCACCGTTAACCGATACGATATCTTCAGCAGTACCGTCATTTAGACCGGCATTTGGGAAAATAGCAGGTAAGCTGGGTAAAATACGATAGTCAATGGTGAAATAATAATCACTGAAAGTACCGGCTGGAGCAATTGAAGTTAAATAGCTACCACCGGGAGCACCGTCTTGACCGGCAATGGTACCATTGTGACCTTGGATGTATTTTTGGTCTACACCGGGAATGGTATAAGGAGTAGCACTGTAATAAATGCTATTAACACCAACTGCAAGAACTTGAGCAGGAGCAAAAACAGCACTGTAGTCTGTTTGAGCACCGGTAGCGTTAGCATCATATTGGTTGGGTTCGTATTGATGTAATTCAAGTGCACTTAAAGGAATGTTTGCAATTGAATTAGCACCACCACCTGAGCTATAGCTAACTTGTTGATCCCAGAAAGTGCCGCTTTGTGAAGTTCCAACTGCATACAAGTCCCAACTAACAGAAGAAGAAACTTTTAAAATAGTAGCAGCATACTTAATAATACCACCATAGTAGTCTTTGATTTCGTCAAAGGTGAAATCTACTTGGTCGGGAGTTGTCATGTGAAGTTGCAAAACGGGTTGCAAATCCATAGTAACAGTTACATTCTTTTCGTCAATTAACTGGCCGAATGTTAAACCAGAAAGTAGGAACATGCCTACCATTAATCCAAAAACTTTTTTCATAGATAAAAAATTTAGTTAAACATTAAGTGAATAAAAAATGATTTTTTAAAATAATTAAAATAACTATACGAAGCGTAGTTAAAACGCTTTTCAGAAAATAATGCTACACTATTTTCTGAAGTATGATTTTGAATGGCTCTATTGTTGTTGTTTTTTAACATTTGTTTTAGGGTTAAACTATGCCTTTATACTTAAATATTTTACAAAATGTTTCAAAAAAACTATTTGACTTCAAAATCGGCTTGGGCTGCAATCATTTCCTCTTCGTTACCAAAGTCCACTACTCCAACTGCCGAATACTTGCCCGGAAGTAAATTAGAGGGGAGGTCAACCTTAAAATCGCGAATAAATTGTGGTAGAATGGTAAAATTCTTAACGTTGATTTTCTTTTGTTCGCCTGTGTTTAAATTGGTGAGTGAAACATACGAAGTGCAATAACTAATTCCATCACCAGTGTTTTTTACTTTTAAATCAAAAAAACGTTTTCCTTCTTTTTCAGTATATTGAAATTTTTCAATATTGATTTTATTTAGTTTAACATTGGGGGGATTTTGATATACATATACACCAAAACCAATTGACGGTATAACACCCATAGATAATCTGTTGGGGTGAGGTTCTAAATCAAGCGGTGCACGTTCGGTAACTTGGTCAATGGTTACAATGGTCCATAGTGCTCTGTAAGCTTCTTCGCTATCTGGTATGGCGATCGTTAGTTTTATTTTAACTTCTTCACCAGGCTTTAATTCAAAGTAAGAAGGAGCAGCGCTTATATAACGTGATAAGCAATATTTACAATCTTTTTGTGAGGTTGTTATTGGTTTTCCAAGATTGCTCATTTCAAAGTCGTTAAAGCCGACATTAAATTTAGTTTGCTTTTTTGTGTCGTTTTTTACTTTAATTTCTTTAATAATTGAATTTCCTGGCTTAATATTTAAATGAAAACTCGACGGAGAAACCGAAACTCCCATATCTTGAAAAGCAGAATCAGGAATAACCGGTCTTTTGGGATGTAAGCTGTCGGTTTGAGCAATAATTAAAACCGAAAGGAGGTTTAATGTTAAAAGAACGATTAAAAAATAATGAGTTTTCATAGCTAAAATTTTGACTTTATTACGATAATACAGTAATAAGGGTTACAAATATACAAAGATTAAAAAAAACAAAAATATCCATGATAAAAAAAATAGGAAGATTTGGGAAATTATCATACTTTTGTTTTTTTAAAATTTTCGGTTCATGCTAAAACTGTTTTATATTTCTTCTTTAGTTATAATACTTGTATCATGTCAATCAAATCAAATTAAGAATAATGGAAATGATTTTTTGCAATTAAAAATAATCCATGCCGGAAGTATGACCGTTCCTATTAAAATGATTTGCGATTCGTTTAAAAATCATTTTCCGCAAGTAGAGTTTTATACCGAAGCTTGTGGTAGCAAACAGTGTGCTCGAAATATTTCTGAGCTTAATAAGGACTATGATGTATTTATTTCTGCCGATTACAACGTTATAGATCAAATGCTTATTCCAAAATATGCTACGTGGAATATTCCGTTTGCAAGCAACGAAATGGCATTAGTTTTTAATGATAAATCTAACTATGCCGACGAAATAAATTTTAAAAATTGGTATGAAATATTGCTAAGAAAAGACGTTACTTTTGGCAGATCAGATCCGAATTCTGATCCATGTGGCGTTAGAGCAGTTTTAACCATTAAATTAGCTGAAAAATATTATAATTTAATAGGTTTAGCAAATAAATTGTTGTCAAAAGATGTATCAACGATCCGTCCCAAAGAGACAGATTTGCTGGCTTTGCTCGAAACAAATACGATTGATTATATATTTCTATACAAATCAGTTGCATTACAACATCATTTAAGATTTATTACCCTTCCCGATTCTATAAATTTAAGTAATCCGAAATTGGCCAATATATATAAAACGGTTTCGGTTGAAGTAAATGGAGCAATACCGGGAGAAATAAAAACGGAAACGGGAGAGCCCATGATTTATGGAATTACCATTCCGACAAACAGTAAAAATAATAAGTTGGCCGAAGTATTTGTTCGTTATTTTTTAACGAAAGGCTTGTCGATTTTGGAACTAAATGGGCAGCCCACTATTGTTCCTTCCGAGACTTCTACATACAACAATATACCAAGCAGGTTAAAGAAATATGCAAAACCCAAAAATGAAGCAATACAATAGTTTTCAACTGACAATTGTTTTTTTGAGCGGATTATTGTTGCTGTTTATAATAGCACCTATTATAGGTATGTTTATTTCAACCGGATATGATGATGTTGTTGGCTCATTGAAAGATAGAGAAGTCGTTTCAAGTATTTGGATTACACTTTTAGCTTCCATTGGGGCAACTTTATTATTTTCGTTGGCTGCCATACCTTTTGCTTATTTTTTAGCACGAAAATCGTTCCCGTTAAAAAAAATTGTGATTGGAATTATAGATTTGCCCATTGTAATACCTCATACAGCGGCCGGTATTGCTTTGTTGGGCATCATATCACGAAATACATTTTTAGGGAAAGCAGCTCATTTTATAGGATTTGAATTTGTCGGATCCATAGCAGGAATTATGATTGCTATGGCTTTTGTAAGTTTACCATATTTAATAAATGCTGCAATGGAAGGTTTTTTGTCAGTTCCCGAGCGACTTGAGCAAGCTGCAATGAATCTTGGAGCTTCACAAACCAAAACTTTTTTCAAAATTTCGTTACCTTTAGCTTGGAGAAGCATTCTGTCGGGGTTTGTTTTAATGTTTGCTCGTGGTATTAGCGAATTTGGTGCAGTTGTTATTATTGCATATCATCCCATGACGACTCCTGTTTTAATTTACGAGCGATTTGGTTCGTTTGGTTTACAATATGCAAAGCCCATTGCTGTTATTGTCATATTCATTTCTTTACTTGTGTTTATACTTTTAAGATGGTTGGCAAATAAGAAGAAAAATGCTTGAATTAAAAGAAATATCTGTTAAAGTCGGAAGTTTTTTTCTGAAAAACATTTGCTTCAAGGTAAATAATGGAGATTATTTTGTGTTGCTCGGCAGTTCAGGCTCAGGTAAATCGATTTTGCTCGAAACGATTGCCGGAATTCAAAACAGTATAAATGGCTCAATATTATTGAACGATAAGGATATTACGTTTGAAAAAATACAAAATCGAAAAATCGGTATTGTTTTTCAAGATTATGCTCTTTTTCCTCATCTTTCGGTATTTGAAAATGTGGCATTTTCGCTTCGACAAAAGCATATGTCAAAAAAATCTATAAAAGATCAGGTTAGCTTGGTTTGCCGTGAATTGGAAATAGAACATTTGCTTCATCGAAATATAAAAGGATTGTCGGGTGGAGAAATGCAACGAGTGGCACTGGCACGTACACTTGCTATGAAGCCGGAGGTTCTTTTGCTTGACGAACCCCTTTCGGCATTGGACGCTAAATTAAGATGGGAAACACGCATGTTGTTGCGAAGATTAAATAAGCAGGGTCAAACCATTGTTCATGTTACGCACGATTATGAAGAGGCATTAGTGCTGGCATCTACGGTGGCTGTGATGGAAAAGGGCGAAATAAAGCAAGTTAGCAGCCCTGTCGAGGTTTTTCAAAATCCCAAATCGACCTTTGTTGCAAGTTTAATTGGCATTAAAAATTATTTTAGAGCAGTGTCCTTTCCGCCCGAAAACGAGACAAAAAGTTCCAGAGTTGTAATAGAAGATAACGTAAGTGTATGTATTAATGCTTCGTTGCAAAAAGGCAACGGAGTCGTAATTATTGGAGGAAATGAAATTGTTCTTTCGCTTGAAAAACAACAAACAAGCATGGTGAATAATTTTGAAGGGGTTGTTAAAGATATTATTCACACTGCCGTAGGTGTAGAAGTTTTAGTCGATATAGGTATTCTGCTATATGTAACGATTACAAAAGAATCGTTGGAGAAGTTGTCTATCGAAATTGGCAAACGATTTTGGGTCGGTTTTAAAGCCAGCTCGGTACGATTTATTTCTGATTAACAGGCATTAGTCTTTTGAGCGTCTGAAGCGTTTTCGATCTTTTTGAGCGACGTCCGACCTTGAGCGACGTTCGTTGAAAAAAGGCTTATGTGAAGAGCGTTGCTTATTGCCCGGTTGGTCGCGATTGGATGCGATTTTTACAGCTAAATCACGTCCTGCATACACTTTTCCTTGGAGACTGTTTAAAACTTCATCCACAAAAGCATTTTCAACTTCAAATAAGGTAAAAATGGAATTAATGTTGGCTTTGCCGATTTTTATTTTTCTGTTTTTAGAAAAATCATTTACCATTCCAATAAGTTTAGGTACGGTTAAACCGTCCATTGTTCCGATAGAGATACGAAGTGCGGTGAAACCACTACCTGAGCGGCGTTCATCAGTATAACGTTCTCTGTCTTCGCCTCTTTTATGCTCTTGTACATTTAAATCGGGAGCATTTTTATAGTATTCTAAAAAACGGTTAAATTCAAGTGATAGGAAGCGTTTTATAACTTCTTCTTTTTCTAAATGTTCGGTTTTTTTTAGTACTTCCGGTATGAATGGATTTATTTCCTGTTCGTTTATTTCGACGTTTTCCATTTTTTGAATAAGGTGATGAAGTTGCTTTTTGCATATATCGACGCCACCCGGAACATTTTTGCGTTCAAATTTTTGCTTAATAATGTTTTCGAGTTGATGAATGCGATGTTGTTCACGTGAGTGAACAATGGAAATAGAAATTCCGCTCTGATATGCTCTGCCGGTTCTGCCGCTACGATGGGTATAAATTTCGTTATCGTCGGGTAAATTATAATTGATAATATGACTAAGGTTGTCAACATCAAGACCGCGAGCTGCAACGTCTGTAGCTACGAGCATTTGCAAGTTTTTGTTTCTAAACTTATTCATTACATAATCACGCTGAGCTTGAGACAAATCGCCATGGAGTGCATCGGCATTGTAGCCGTCTTTCATTAGTTTTTCGGCTACTTCGGCTGTTTCTTGTCGAGTGCGACAAAAAATGATGCCATAAATATCGGGATAATAGTCAGCAATGCGCTTTAAAGCAAGATAACGATCTTTTGCATTTACAACGTAATAATGATGTTTAACGTTTTCTGTTCCGGCATTTTTAGTTCCAATGGTGATTTCTATGGGGTTATGCATATAACGTGAAGCTATATTGGCTATTTCGTTGGGCATAGTAGCTGAAAATAACAAAACCCTACGAGGTTCGGGTATAAGATTTAAAATGGCATTTAAATCTTCTGAAAATCCCATGTTGAGCATTTCGTCTGCTTCGTCGAGTACAATTGTGTTAATGTTGCTAAGGTTGACTTTTTTTCTTCGGATGAGGTCGTTCATGCGCCCCGGTGTTGCAACAATTATGTGAACGCCATTTTTTAGTGATCTTATTTGATTTTCGATACTGGCACCACCATAAACGGCGAGCACAGAGAAATGGGCTAAAAATTGTCCATAGCTTTCCAAATCTTTGGCAATTTGTGTACAAAGTTCGCGTGTAGGACTAAGGATAATAACTTGCGGATCGTTTTGAACAAAATTCAGACGGTGGATAAGAGGCAATCCAAAGGCAGCTGTTTTACCGGTTCCGGTTTGAGCCAATGCAACCATGTCGCGATCGTTGTTTAGAATTTCGGGGATAACTCGCTGTTGAACAGGCATGGGTATTTCGAAATTCAATGCTTTAACTGCTTTTAATAGTTCAGGAAGCAGACCTGATTCTTTAAATGTATTCATGTATTTATTTATTTCCGGCGCGTAGTCCCGATCCTGCAAATTAACCGCACCGGCATAGAGCTGAATCAAAAAACCGCCAATTTCGCCGCAAAGATACGACGAATATTTTTAATGCCCAAATAATGTGCATTTATACTGTTTATTAGCAAATCTTAATTTGTTGTTGAATTAGGAATATGTATTGTATTTATATGTTATTTCAAAAGAGGGTATTTAGCGAAAGAACTTACTTTTTAAATAAAACATCTTCAATTATTTCGCATAATATGTGCCCAATCATAATATGAGCTTCTTGAATACGTGGAGTTTCTGTAGATGGCACGCGAATACAGTAATGACTCAATTCAGCCATTTTAGAAATCTTGTTCCCGGTCATTGCAACAATGGTTAATCCTTTTCCTTTGGCTTTTTCAAAAGCGTTGATAACGTTTTTGGAGTTTCCTGAAGTAGAAATACCAACCAAAACATCGCCTTTTTTTCCCATGGCATCTATCAGACGGGCATATACTTCGTCGAATCCATAGTCGTTGGCAACGGCTGTTAAATAAGAAGAGTTGACGTGCAGGGCTTCCGCAGGTAATGGTGGTCTGTCGAACAGATATCGTCCGGATAATTCAGCGGCAATATGTTGGGCATCGGCGGCGCTACCTCCATTGCCACAAAACCAAACGTTTTTATTTTGCTTAAAAGCTTGAATCAGTATATTTGCAACGCTGTTTATTGTGCTGATGGTTTCTTTGTTTTCTAATAGCAACGACTTAATCGATATACTATCTTGTATTCGTTGCGCAATAACCGAATGATTATTTTTATCCATTAAATGTTTTCTTATTATAGTGTAGTTTGCTGAATAGAATATATATGGTTTCTTCCATTCGTTTCCACGAATATTTGTTTTTTTCAATGGCCGCCATGGCCGAAAAATCTTTTTCTCTGTTCTCGCTATAAAACTTAGCAATAGCTTGTGCAATAGCAGGAGCATTAGGAGCAACTACATAACCAACTTTTTTATGATGAACCATTTCGGGTAATCCACCGACATTGGTTACAATCATCGGTTTGTTAAAATGATATGCAACTTGTGTTACACCACTTTGTGTTGCATCTTTGTAGGGCTGAACAATGACATCGGCAGCACAAAAGAAATACGGAACTAAATCGTCCGGAATAAATTGAGCAAAAACACGAAATTTATCACGAACGTTAAATTTGTCCATTAATGCATAATATTTTTCCTCGTCAGAATAAAATTCTCCGGCTACAATAACTTCATAGTCGGCATTGGTAGATTTTGTAAGACTTACAGCTTCAATCAACAAATCTAAGCCTTTGTAATCGCGAACTAAACCAAAAAAAAGAATGTAGTTTTTATCAGGGTTCAGCTTTAATGCTTTTTTTGCTTCAACTTTAGGGATTATTTTGCCATAGTGGTCAAACAACGGATGTGGACAATATTCTATTGGTTTTGAGGAGTAAACTTTTTCAATGTCGGCTTTAACACTGTGCGACATTACTACGCATCCGTCAATAGCTTTCATGAAGTAATGTGATAGCATTTTGTCGCCCGGACGTTTTTCGTGAGGGATAAAATTATCGACCAGAGCGATAACTTTTGTGAATTTATTTTTTTTAATTTTACGGACAACGGTACCGAGTGCCGGAGCTAAAAAAGGAATCCAGTAACGCACAATAACTAAGTCGGGTTTTATTTTTTTTAGCTCTCTTCCTACTTTTATCCAATTGAAAGGGTTTATGGAGTTTATTTTTCGCAAAACAGGGAATGAGGGTGCTTTGGTATTTTCAACATATTGTGTTTTCCCCGGAAAGAGAAAGGTGGGATATTGTAAACTAAATGTATAGATACTGACTTTAACCCCAGATGATATAAATTCCTGCGCTAAACGTTCATTGGTTGCAGCAATTCCACCTCTATAAGGGTATGCAGGTCCGATAATAACGATGTGTCGTACCACAATTTGAGCTTTAAAAAAATATTTTAGCAAAATTAATGAATATATTTTAATTGTGGAAATAAAGAATCAATGCAAAGCAGCAAAAGAACTTGGCAATAAGCAATATAAACAAACTTTTTTAGTTTCAAATTATATCGATAACTTTGCACAGTATAAGAAGCCGACAGAAAAAAGATGAACATTGCCTCATTTATAGCACGAAAAATATTTTTTAGTTCCTCCAATTCTCATAGAATATCTAAACCTATTACAGTTTTTAATATTATAGGTATTGCTATTAGTTTTTTTGTAATGTTTATTTCTATCTCCGTTGTGGTTGGATTTAAACAAGAAATAAGACAAAAAGTTACAGGTTTTGCTTCCGATTTAGTTGTTAATAATTACGATGCCAATTATTCATTCGAGACCAAACCCATAAACGTAACAAAAGAAGATATTGAAGCCTTGCAAAAGATAAATGGCATAAGAAATATTCAGCTTTTTGCTACTAAGCCCGGCATAATTAAAGCTAAAACAACCCTGCATGGTGTAGTATTAAAGGGAGTATATAAAGATTATGACTGGTCGTTTATACAAAAAAATATTTTATCAGGGAAACCATTAGTGTTGAGCGATACCGCTAAATCGAACGAAATTGTGATTTCAAAAAAAATGAGCCAATTGCTTCAGCTCAATGTAGGTGATGCTGTTTATTTGTATTTTATTCAGAATCCACCTCGTATGCGCAAACTTTATATTTGCGGAATTTACGAAACCATGCTCGAAGATTTTGATAATATGTTTGTTTTTGTTGATTTAAGGCATGTCCAAAAATTGAACGATTGGCAAACAAATCAAATAAGCGGATACGAAATAAATGTTCAGAATTTTGATTCCATTAATGATATTAAACAGCATGTTTTTTCGGTAGTGGGGTCAAGGTTTCAAAAAGACGGAACAAAACTCAAAGTTACCACAGTTATGGAGCGTTATCCATATATTTTTGATTGGATTGGATTGTTTAATACAAATTTATGGGTAATTCTTGTGTTAATGATGATTATTTCAGGGTTTAATATTATTTCGGGTTTACTTGTACTGGTTCTCGAACGAATTAATATGATAGGGATTTTTAAAGCAATTGGCTTTTTTGATTCCAACATACGTAAGATATTTATTTACTTAAGTTTAATATATATACTAATTGGGTTGGCATTAGGAAATTTACTCTCATTTGCTCTTTATTTCCTGCAAAATAAATATCATTTTGCACATCTTGATAAAGCATCGTACTACATCGATTATGTGCCAATGAAAATTGAACTATGGCAAGTTTTGTCATTGAATGGAGCGATAGTATTAATTACAATATTATTTTTACTCATTCCTTCAACGCTTATAAGTAAAATAGAACCGGTTAAAGCCATTAAATTTGATTAATATGGAAAGCATACGACAACAAAAAGTTGCACGATTGGTGCAGCGCGAATTAAGCGAATATTTTCAGCAACAAGCTCAGACACTTTTCAATGGGGCGTTGATAACGGTAACCATAGTACGAATGAGCCCCGATTTATCATTGGCAAAAGTATATCTAAGCATATATTCGCTAAAGCAAAAAACAGATGAAATATTTAATGCTATTGAAGAAGGGAAAAAGAACATTCGGCACGCATTGGGACAACGCATTCGAAATAAAATAAAAGCAATTCCCGAAATAGCTTTTTTTATAGATGATTCATTAGAATATAGTCAGCGAATAGAAGATTTGCTAAAAAAGTAAAGAATGAACATTCACTATTTCATAGCAAGGCGATATTTAACGTCTCCCAAAACAACTCATATCATAAATATTATTTCGTCCATTACGGGCATAAGTTTCGCCATTGGCACAATGGCTTTAGTTATTATCATTTCCATTTTTAACGGATTGGAGTCCCTTATCATTAATCGATTCAATGCTTTTGACCCCGATTTGAAAATAACTCCGGTACATGCAAAGGTTTTTGTTCCGGATAATAATTTTATGCTCAAAATAAAAAGCCTTGATGAAATAGACAGGTATGCGTTTACCATAGAAGAAACGGCACTTATAAAATATCACGACATTTATCATCCGTTTGTAGTAAAAGGTGTTGATCTGAATTATTCGGATATGACGGGTTTAGATACTATGATGACCAACGGTCAGTTTAGTTTACTTTATCAAAACAGACCCGTTGCTGTTATTGGAATGGGTGTTTCTGCTTATTTGTCCATTAGTTTAAACTTTGCTGCTCCTATAAGTATTTATGCTCCCAATCGTTTTGCAGATATAAATTCTTCGCCCGAAAATGCTTTTATAATGAAACCCATATATCCAATTGGGATTTATAGTGTTGATCCGGAAATGGACAATTTTGTAATTGTACCGATTTCGTTTGCACGCGAACTGTTTAATTATTCAAACGAAGCATCTGCATTAGAAATAAAATTAAAACCGGGTGTTTCGGCAGATAAAATAGAAAAATTATTGCAAAAATCGTTGGGACCGTCGTTTGAAATTAAAAATCGATTTGAACAGCATCAATTAATTTATCAAATAATGAAGTCGGAGAAGGTTATTGTATTTTTAATTCTCCTGTTTATTTTGCTTATAGCATCGTTTAATATAACTTCTTCGCTAACCATGCTTATTTTAGAAAAGAAAGAAGATATTAATACACTTCAGAGCATCGGTTTTTCACTTAAAAGCATAAAAAAAATATTTTTAATCGAAGGTTGGCTCATTTCTATATTAGGCACTTTTTCGGGTATTGTGTTAGGCCTGATTTTTTGTTTTTTACAATCAAAATTTGGTATTATACCCATGGAAGGTTCATCGCCCGATGCTTTTATTGTTCAATCGTATCCTGTCGAAATAAGAGTTTTTGATATACTTTTTATTGCAGCTACTGTAATGGGCATTGGATATTTGTCATCGCGATTTCCTATTCGCTACATTACCAAGCGTTATCTTCCCGATGAGCACGAAGGAGTGTAATATGCCATACGATATTATCACCATATTAGGGCCTACAGCATGTGGTAAAACAAAACTCGCTGCCGAACTTTGCTATCAAATCAATGGCG
This sequence comes from Bacteroidales bacterium, assembly GCA_035371305.1. GTDB lineage: Bacteria > Bacteroidota > Bacteroidia > Bacteroidales > GWA2-32-17 > Ch61. The sequence continues at coordinate 16,141 of DAOOWN010000006.1, read as the reverse complement.
AAATTATTAGTGCGGATAGCCGCCAGGTTTACAAAAAAATGGATATCGGAACGGGCAAAGATTTGACAGATTATGTGGTACAGGGAAAATCCATACCGTTTCATCTTATTGACTTGCTGGAGCCGGGTGAAAAATATCATGTGTTTAGGTTTAAAACCGATTTTTACAATGCATATGAAAAAATCAAACAAACTAATGCTGTTCCCGTTCTTTGCGGTGGTTCGGGTATGTATTTAGAAGCCGTGCTTAGAAATTATAATTTGCTCGAAGTTCCGGAAAATAAAGAGCTGCGCGAAGAATTAGAAAAATACTCGTTAGAAGAACTCACTCAACGATTGTCGCAATACAAAAGAATGCACAATAAAACAGATGTAGATACAAAAAAAAGAGCTGTTCGTGCAATTGAAATAGAAGAATATTATAGAAAACATCCCATATTTAAGAGTCAAAATAAAGAAATAAAAAGCTTGACATTCGGTATAGAAATAGATAGGGATTTGCGCCGCGAAAAGATATCAAAAAGGCTTAAAGATAGAATAGACCAAGGAATGATTGACGAAGTTAAACAATTGTTGAATCAGGGAATTGCATCGAACGATTTAATTTATTATGGATTGGAGTATAAGTACGTTACGGAATACATACTTGGCAAGTATTCGTTTGATGAGTTTTTTAAAAGACTGGAAACCGCCATTCATCAGTTTGCAAAACGACAGATGACGTATTTTAGAGGCATGGAGCGCAGGGGCGTAAAAATAAACTGGCTAAGTGCTAAAAACGGAATACAAGAAAATGTTAAAATCATTATAGATCAGTGGAGTCGGCACTAAGTTTTTAAGTTTTCGACTTTTACATTATCTTTGCCACCAAAATCAAATTAAACACATGAATCACATACGCAACTTTTGTATTATTGCCCATATCGACCATGGGAAAAGCACGTTAGCCGATCGTTTGTTAGAATATACCGGAACAGTAGTCGGAAAACAAATGCAGGAACAGGTGCTCGACGATATGGAACTGGAAAGAGAGCGTGGTATTACAATTAAAAGCCATGCCATACAAATGGAATATTCGAACAAAGGTCAAAAATTTATCTTAAACCTTATTGATACTCCCGGACACGTTGATTTTAGTTACGAAGTTTCTCGGGCTATAGCCTCTTGCGAAGGGGCATTGTTGGTGGTGGATGCTACACAAGGTATTCAGGCTCAAACTATATCGAATTTATATCAAGCAATTGACCATAACCTGGAGGTGATACCGGTACTCAACAAAATGGATATGCCGGCAGCTATGCCCGAAGATGTTAAAGATCAAATTGTAGATTTGCTTGGTTGCAAAAGAGAAGACATTATCGAAGCAAGTGCCAAAACCGGATTAGGAATCGAAAATATTTTAATGGCAATAGTTGAAAAAATACCGGCACCGAAAGGCGATCCCAATGCAACTCTTCAAGCTCTTATTTTCGACTCTGTTTTTAATCCTTTTCGAGGAATTATTGCTTACTTCAGGGTTTTAAATGGCACCATACGTACACGCGATCATGTGAAATTTGTTAATACGGGAGCTGACTACGAAGCAGACGAAATAGGCGTTTTAAAATTGGGTCTTTTGCCACAAAATGAAATTTCGGCCGGAAATGTTGGATATATTATTTCAGGTATAAAAAATGCCAAAGAAGTAAAAGTGGGTGATACAATAACGCATGTCGAAAATCCTTGCAAAGAAGCGATTGCCGGATTTGAAAACGTAAAACCCATGGTTTTTGCCGGCATTTATCCTGTGGATGCAGACGATTATGAAGATTTACGTTCTTCGCTCGAAAAACTACAATTAAATGACGCTTCATTAACTTTTATTCCTGAATCAAGTGCTGCTCTTGGGTTTGGTTTTAGAGGGGGATTTCTTGGGCTGTTGCATATGGAAATTGTGCAAGAACGACTCGATAGAGAGTTCGATATGGATGTTATTACAACCGTGCCAAACGTTTCATATAAAGTATATACCACAAAAAACGAAGTAATAGAAGTTCACAATCCTTCAGGTTTGCCTCCTGTAACTGCTATTGAGCATATCGAAGAACCTTATATAATAGCCCAAATCATTACCAAAGCCGAATACGTTGGAGCTATTATGAAATTGTGCATCGATAAGCGAGGAGTATTAAAAAATCAAAATTACCTTACTACCGATCGGGTTGAAATTGTTTTTGAAATGCCATTAGCCGAAATTGTTTTCGATTTTTACGATAAACTTAAGAGTATATCAAAAGGATATGCTTCGTTTGACTACCATCCACTCGACTATAAACCGGCAAAATTGGTTAAGCTCGATATTTTACTGAACGGAGAACAGGTCGATGCTCTTTCTACTCTTATACATGTTGATAATGCTTATCCCTTTGGTCGAAGGATATGTGAAAAACTGAAAGACCTAATTCCTCGTCAACAATACGAAGTTGCTATTCAAGCAGCGATAGGAAGCAAAATTATTGCACGAGAAACGATAAAACCCGTTCGCAAGGACGTAACAGCCAAATGCTACGGTGGTGATATAACGCGTAAACGAAAATTACTCGAAAAACAAAAGAAAGGTAAAAAACGTATGCGACAAATAGGTACGGTAGAAGTACCACAGTCGGCCTTTTTAGCTGTTCTTAAATTAGATTCATAATAACGGGAATTTTTATTTCCCGCTTATCATTTTAAAGTCGAGGTGACGTTTTTCTAAATTTATTTTTAGCACTTCAATAGTAACTTTATCGCCCATTTTGTAACGTTTTTTATTGCGTTTGCCAAAAACCTCCATTTTTTCGTCATCGAAAATATAAAAATCATCTGCCATTTCGCGTAACGGAATCATTCCCTCAGCTTTTGTCTCAGGTAATTGAACAAAAATGCCCCATTCTGTCATGCCGGAAATAAAGCCTTCAAATTGTTGCCCAATTTTATCCGACATATATTCTATTTGTTTGTATTTAATCGAAGCTCTTTCGGCATCGGCTGCTAATTGTTCCATTTCCGATGAGTGTTTACATTTTATCTCTAATTCGTCGGCATGAGCTGATTTTTCGTTGTTTAAATATTTTTCGAGCAGACGATGAACCAGTAAATCGGGATAACGTCGAATAGGCGAAGTAAAATGGGTATAATAATCAAATGCTAATCCGTAATGTCCAATGTTTTTGGAAGAATATACTGCTTTTGCCATTGCACGAATAGCCATATTTTCTAAAATGTCGCGTTCGGGTTTTAAACGAATTTGTTCGAGCATTTGGTTTACAGAGTTGGAAATTTGCTGCTGAGAACGTATTTTTATATCAAACCCCCATTGTTTTGCAAAAATGCTGAATTGACGAAGTTTTTCGGGATTGGGTTCGTCGTGAATACGATATACAAAAGCTTTGGCTGCTTGTTGATTTTTCCGCTTACCAACAAATTCTGCGACTTTTCTATTGGCAAGCAACATAAATTCTTCAATCAATTTGTTTGAGTCTTTGGTCTCTTTAAAGTAAACACCAATGGGCTTTCCTTTAGCATCGAGTTTAAACTTAACTTCTATTTTATCAAAAGCCATAGCACCTTTGTTCATACGTTGCTGACGCAATATTTTTGCAAAGCGATCTAAGGTTAATAATTCTTCGGCAAGTTCGCCCTTTTGCTTTTCAATTATTTCTTGTGCTTCTTCGTATGCAAAACGACGATTGCTTTTAATGATGGTTTTTCCAAACCATTCGTTTTTAATATTCATGTCGTTATCTACCACAAAAACAGCCGAAAAGCATAGTTTTTCTTCATTGGGACGAAGCGAACAAACTTTATTCGACAACTTTTCGGGTAGCATGGGAACAACTCTATCTACTAAATAAACGGATGTTGCACGCTTATAAGCTTCTGCATCTAAAACAGAACCTTCTTTAACATAATAACTAACATCGGCAATGTGAACGCCGATTTCCCAAAGGTCGTTTTCGATTTTTCTTATAGATAAGGCATCATCAAAATCTTTTGCATCGGCAGGGTCAATGGTAAAAGTTAGCACATCTCTAAAATCTCTACGTTTTTTATATTCTTCTGATGGAATTTTGTCCGGAATTTGTTCGGCAGCTTTTTCGATGTGGTCGTCGAAACGATTAGGTAAGTTAAATTCTGCAAGAATGGCATGCATTTCGGTGTTGTGCTCTCCGGCTTGACCAAGAATCTCAACTACTTCGCCCAGCGGATTTTTGCTTTTTTCAGCCCATTCAACTATCTTTACGATAACTTTTTGTCCGTTCTTTGCTCCGTGAAGGTTTTCGAGCGGAATAAAAATGTCGTAAGGATATATCTTAGCATCGGTAACTAAAAAAGCAAACGCATGCGAGATTTCAATCGTACCAACAATGGTACGTTGTGAACGTTCAATAATCTCTACCACTACTCCTTCTAAAAAGCCCGATTTTTTTTGAGCAAAAAGTCTAAGTTTAACTTTATCGCCGGGTAAGGCTTTGTTAAGATAACGAGGGTAAACGTTGATTTCGCGACCTGTATTTTCGTCCAATACGGTTCCTATTGCATGAGGATTAATTTGCATTATGCCGATTACGGTACCGGTATCAGATTTGAGGCGATATTTTCCACGCTGGGCTTCTTCGAGAAAATCTTGTCGGGTAAGTTCTTCTATGGCTTCCAGTATTTCATATTTTTCTGAAACGTTGGTTATTTGAAGTTGCTTACTTACTTGTTTATAATTTAAACTTCTTCCGGGATTGTTCATAAAAAATCCCTTTACTACATTGATAAGATTTGAGTTTTGACGTTTTTTTGCTGTCATGAAAATAAAAATTTGTTTAAGCAAAGATAAGCCATTTATTTGAGTAATGAAGTGTCGGAATTGTTAATAAATCATTAATCACCTTCATAGCAATCACGATATTTCGGGGTTCGCCATCTCCTCAAGCCGGATGATTTTTTTATATACCGAATGTAGGCGTTATACCCATTGTACATTTAAACCTGCCAAATATACAATAACAACTACCATCTACCCAATAACAACGTAGTTTTTACATTGAAGTCTTGCTATTTAAAAAAAAACGTTTTATTTTTGCAAAAAACTAATACAACCTAAAATGTTCAACAGTTATAAAAATCGAGTACAAAGGACCCTCCGAAAAACACATGGGGGGGGGGGTAATTGCCTTATTAACAATTAGTTGCATGGCGTTTATGCCACAAAAAATGTCAGCTCAATACAAAATTAAATGCGAATCAGCAACTACATGCGATGGGTGGTTGTTTCATAATAACAAAATAGGTATAGGAACCGGTTGGGGTGGTGAAGCTTACATACCCCGAACCACGTTGCACCTACACGAATTCAATTCTATGAATACCTATTTAAATATAACGAACCAAACGACCGGTTTTCCTTCGGGAAGCCAAACACTTGGGATGTTTATCGGCATGACCGGCAACAAAGCCACCATTACCAATTTTCAGAACGATAACCTGGTATTGGCAACCGGCACAACCGAACGGTTGGTTATAACACCCAACGGAAATACAGGGGTAGGCATTTCTACTCCGCAAAATGTACTGCACATCCATAAAGCCATAGGAACCATACCCCAGCTCAACGAAAACCTCTCGGCACTACCTGCCTATGGTATTCAGCTAACCAACAACAACACCGGTACAGCAGCCAACAGCGGCTTACTAATCGGTCTTACTGCCAATGGTTCGGCTCGCATTGTACAACAAGGTGCCATAAGCTTATCGCTGGGTGTAAACAATGGAGATGTAGTAAATATAAACAGTACCGGGAATGTAGGTATTGGCACCAACGCCCCTTCGGCAAAACTCCATACAAAGGGGACAGTTCGCTTTGAAAGCCTCGCAACAGCAACCGTTTATCAAAATCAAAACGTATTGATTGCCGATGCCACCGGCAATGTAAGCCGGATACCTGCCAATCTGATAGGTGATAACCTCGGTAACCATACAGCATCACAAAACATAAAAATGAACGACCAATGGCTAAGCAACGATGGCGATGCCGAAGGAATAAAAATAAATAACCGGGGAGATGTATTGATATATGGTAGTCCTGCCAACGGAACCAAAACCTTTGAACAAAACAACGGATTGGAAATCGTAACCCGAGGTCGCATTCCCGAACGGCGAGGAATAAGCATTGACGAAGATGCCAATGGCGTTCCTGCCGGAAATCTCAATTTCTGGATACACAATTGGCAAAATCCTGCTGCCTTTAACTTTATGCGCAATGACCAGGGAAGTACTACAAAGCTAACATCAATCGATAAGAATGGTAATCTGTATGTATCGGGTAATATAGGAGTAGGCATTGAACAACCATCAGAAAAAATACATATTTTAAACTCAACAAGTGAAAATACATATATGAAAATTGAAAATACCACTGGTAGTTTAAAAATTGGATTAGATGGGGTTCACTCAATAATAAACACAAGTAAAGAGTTATTAATAAATTGGTATAGCAATAATAATGTTGTAATTGGTGGAGAACAAAGTGGAAATTTTGCCACGTTACATAATACGTTTCTTGCTTTAAATGATGGCAAGGTTGGTATTAAAACAACAAATCCTCAAAACGAATTAGACGTTAACGGGACAATCCATTGTAAACTTTTTAAAGTTGATATTGAAAATTGGTATGATAATGTTTTTGAAGAAAATTATCCATTATATTCGATAGATTCACTAAAAAGTTATATTAAAAAAAATAAACATCTTCCAGAAATACCATCCGAAAGCGAAATTAAAAAAGATGGGATGGATATAGTAAAAATTAATAGTTTATTAGTTAAATATATAGAAGAACTTACTTTATACATTATTTCATTAAAAGAAGAAATTGATAGTTTAAAACATTAATACGATGAATCCCAAGATTTTATTGACAACCGGTATTTTAACTTTCGTAATACAACATTTTTCCGCTCAAAATATAGAATATACCTACGATAATGCTGGCAATAGATATCAGAGAAAAATTATTTATTTACAAAAATATGAACAGAATTATGGAAAAATGGACACTTCTGATTTAAAAACACTTTTTACTAAGATAGTCGATCAAGATATCAATATTTATCCAAATCCATTTAATCAAAGTATTAACATTTTAATAAAAAAAGAAACCATAGAAAAAGTTAGATATGAAATTTATCAATCGAATGGAGTGCTTATGATGAAAGATGTATGTTTTGATAAAAATTTTAGTATCAATTTATCTCATCTTCATGATGGGGAATTTATTTTACGTATAGAGGCAGATAATTATATCAATGAATATAAAATTGTAAAACAAAATTAAGCTATGAAAGTAATAAGTAACACATTATTGGCAATTTTAACCATCGGATTAATTTTTAATTCCTGTCGCAAAGGCGAAGATGACCCGTTTGTATCTTTTCGCAGTCGAGACCAACGTTTAATTGGAAAATGGAAATTAGTAGAAGAAAAAATTTCTACAGAAGAAATCAACTCCCAGAGCTTCGGGTATGTTATAGGAAATAATTCAAAAACATGCAATGAGTTTTATAGAAAAAAAGTATTTCAATCTGATGCAAGCCCTACCAAATTAACTTATAATACTCAAACTTATGAGAGATCAAAGCAGTTAATTTTATACGGCGATACACTAAATGTTTTAGATTCATTAAATAATGCTTATGATGGAACTCTTTACGAAGACTCATCTTATTCCGGAACTTATGAAATAATAGTAGATATAAAGAAAAATTTTGAAGTAGAAGAAAATATCCGTATTAATGCAACTTTTTTTAAAAAATACAAAAAGCAAGGAAAAAGCAATTATATCTACGATTGCAATTATGTTAATCCTGAAATAATAGATGAATCGTTTGAATATCCAACCATGTTTGTAGATAAGGAAATCATAAAAAAGTCATACTGGTACTGGATAGATCGCAACAAAACACAAGTTGCTGCAGGGTACATGCATGGAAAAATTACCCGTTTGTCGAATAATGAAATAATTATAAATTATTCCACAATTAATAATACCGACGAAACACCCGATGACCCCTCTTACTTTTCATGTTTTTCCAATGGAATGATGCCGGTTATAAGCCCGGTAAGATTTATTAATAAGCAATATTCAAACAATTTAAAAAAAACATATTATCAAAAATGGGAACGTATAAAATAAGAAGTTTATGAAAACATTTAAAATATTGAGCACCTTGTTGTGGATATTCATGATTGTTTTTATTCAAAGTTGTAAAAAAGGAGAAGACGATCCGTGGTTGTCTTTTCGCAGTAGAGAGCAGCGACTTGTTGGCAAATGGAAATTGGTTCAAGAAACAATCACAACCGAAACCATAAACTACCGACAAATAGAAGGTATTAATTTAAAAAATAATAAAACCATTAATTTTATCATGGGTTTTAATGATGTAGCTAAAAAAACAGAAATTACACCAACCGAAAAAATCGAATATTACACTAATTCTACTTACCAAAAAAAAATGATTTTTTATGGAGACACCGCTTCTATTCAGGATTCAATTTTTACCTATTTTGTTTTTAATTGGCAAGACACAATACGATTAAATGGAACATACGAAATAATAGTTGATATAAAAAAAGAGGGTACTTATGACGAACAGAATAACGTTTCGTTGACAGGGGTACTAAACGGAAAACAAGTGAGTCGTTTTTATAATTTCGATTGTGCTTCAACAGCATTAATTTTTAATACAGATAGTACCTATACTCAAAGCCAATCGGATAATAAACACAATAATAAACAAAACCAATGGACTTGGACGGATAATATAGAAAAAAATGGAGTCAATGCAGGTTATTTAAAGGGAAACATCAAACGATTGTCAAACAACGAAATTATTATTGAAACAGTAGAAAATCAAGAAAATATATATTATAATAATTCTGGTCTGCCTTTTTATAGTAGCTGCTTTCAGCAAGGAATCGAACCTGTACATCCGTTTTTTCGAGTAAATACTACCGATCGGTTTATAAACAAAAAAACAATATATCAGAAATGGGAACGAGTAAAAGATTAAAGCAAATGAAAATTTATATTATAAGTTTTATATTGCTAATAACATTTCAATATTTGTTTTCACAACAAATTGTGCATGACATTCGTTTTGATCTATATCAAACCGATAGCCACTCTTCAAAGGAATATGTGGCAAGAGATCAGGTAATTTTTTATCCTGGTTATCAATTCAATGGTTATACCGATGGTAAAATGATTGCTCGTATCGATCCAAATCAAATATTTCTCAACAATCCAACTCCAATTAATCAAATACCTAATGTCGACAATGTAAATGTAAATACTAATGAAAATTTAAGCTTTATTCCTGGTGAGATTAATGTGTCTTCAACAGGATCTGCTGTTTATACAATACCTATAGAACTTCCACAGGGAACAAATGGAATGACGCCGGAACTTTCATTAACATATAATAGTCAAACGGCTAATGGTCTCTTAGGTTGGGGATGGAATCTTAATGGTCTTTCTTCTATTTTTAGAACTCATAAGACAAAATATTTTGATAACAATATTGGAAGCATAGAATTTAACTCCAATGACAGACTTGTAGTTGACGGCGAACGATTAATTCTTCAAAGTGGAAATTACTTTGAACCTAATTCGACTTATGCTAAAGAAAATTATGACTTTAGTAATATAAAATTTCTTAATAATAACGATGGGTTTTTATTATATACCAAAGATGGAATTGAAATAACATATGGACAGGGATCGGCAAAATTGATACCTGTTAATTATACTATTCCATATGCATGGTTTATTTCAAAAATAAAAGATAGGAATGGGAATTATATTGAATATGTTTATAATAATCAAAATGGGGAAATAGTAATCAATGAAATCAAATATACAAAAAATGAAACAAATGCATTACCATATTATACCGTTAGATTTTATTACGAAGAAAAATCTTTTGATAAAAATAAATACTTTATATACAGGCAACCGGGAACTATGTATGGAACTGCTTATATTAATGCAAACAATTTATTAAAACGAATTGAAATATCTTTTAATGGTCAAACGATTTCAACTTATGAACTCAATTATACAAATCAATATTATACAAAACTTTATGAAATAATTAAAAAAGGGAATAACAATCAATCTTATAATAGTACACTCATTAATTATGGAAATTCGCCAAATAATAAACCAATTAATTTTGAATTTAGTGATTTCTCATGTAATTATACTTATATCCCTTCTCTCTATAATGATTATTTTAATCTTGATTTTAACAATGATGGCTTTGCTGATTGTGTTATTGGTGAATATGAAATAAAATCAATTGATTTAAATAGTAACAATTCTATTGAACATAACGAAAATTTCAAAGTATTTAATAAATTATTATTTTTTAAAAATAATAAAGATAATAGTTTTAGTTTTGTTAGCTTTATTAATCCATCATCTGAAAATTCTAAATTTATTGTATCAACTAAAAATAGTTTTTCTATTCCCAATCAACAAAATTATTTTTGCTCAAATTTCACAAACGACAATAATGATGATTTTGTAGTATCTGAGGTCGGTTTTGAAAATAATATGTTAGTTCTAAAAAAAATTATTATTTATAACGATTTATTTCAACCAATGCTAAATAACATAACAAATATTTGGAATGATAGTTATAAATATATTCGTAATAATTTTTTAATATCAGGAGACTTTGATGGAGATGGAAAGACTGATTTATTAACAGTACTTTCTAATAATACGATGTATAAAACAATGTTTTATACATCATCTAAAAATCAGACAAAAAATGTATCAATAGGACCAAGTGATGACAATTTTTCTTGGCATTTGGCAAATGCTAAAAGTATTAAAGTAATTGATTTTAATGGTAACGGGAAAGCAGATGTTGTTGTAGTTTTTTCGGATAACGATGTTTATCCAACTCGAACTATGATTTATGAGTTATCATTTGACCCGTTAACAGGTAATATAACTCCAAACGCTATTTATAGTGATATTAATGAACTAAATTGTGTTGAATCAGGTGATTTTAATGGCGATGGGAAAAGTGATTTGATAATAGATAAGGGATTTACAAATTCAAAAAAATATTTTCAAATATATTACTCAACTGGTGTTAATTTTAAAAAAGGAAGTGATACATTATTTTTTAAAACGAATTTCCCGAGTTTAAAAGTTGTTGATTTTAATGGTGATGGAAAATCAGACATATTAATATGTGAAAAAACGGATAATAATCAATTTAATACTAATGAAATTTTTATTGGAATTTATTATTTTTTTGGTTTTGAAAATATAGTTTATAATCGTTTACATTATCCGCCAAATGCAAAATTTTTAAAATTTATTGGTGATTTTAATGGTGATGGCAATTACGATTTTATTTTTGATAATGATAATGATCATAATCAAAGAAAAATTGTTTATTGCAATAAAGACAACTTTATCTTTTGGGTAAAAAAGATTCGTAATGGACTAGGACAAATTATTTATATAGATTATAAAACTATTAGTAATAATTCGATATACAATAATAGCACACAGAATGCACATCCTATTAAAAGGTTGCCTTTATTTGTAGTAAGTCAATTAAAAATTAAAAATTCTAACCTGCTTACAGAAACTACTCAATATAATTATTCAGATGGATTAAGCATTGAAGAAAAAAATCTGCCTATAATTGGGTTTGCAAAAATCGAAGCCTATAAAACAAATACAGCTACTAAAACAACCGATTACTACATTGCTTCATTAATTAACTATAGGGGTTTATTACCAGTTAAAAACGAATATTCGATAAATTTTAATAATCAAGAACAAATTATTAGCAAAAACGAGATTCAATATGATTATTATCAGTATTTTAACAACAAATGTTTTTTCCTATATCCTAAAAATATAAATAAAATAAATCTTATCAATAATATTTATTCTGAGAATAATAATGCATATAATATTGATGGTAATCTTACATATAGTATAATAAAAAAAGGAATTATTGGTAATCAGCCCGAGATTACAACAGAAACCAATTATTATTATACATCAGCAGGTTTATCAATTCCTAATAAAATTTCATCATTTTCAACAACTTCCACTTATCAGGGGCAACAACCTTATTCTACAACTGAAACTTTCCAATATGACCCCACCAATGGTTCTTTAACACAACATTTAAAAGATGATGTATTATATTCCTACGAATATTATTCAATAGGTACAGTAAAAAAAGAAATTATTTCAAGTAATGGGTTACCTACAAAAACTACCGAATATCAATATGATCCAACTTATAGGTTTATAACAAAGAAAACATTGCCATCAGGATTTGTTTCTTCTTTTTTATATAATATAGGGCGTGGTTTACTACTATCTGAAACCGATATCAATGGTCTTGTAACAACGTACGAATATGATTACTTTGATAGACTTTATAAAACTACTTATCCCGATGGTACAATAAACGAAAAAAACATTCTGTGGTGTACCAACAATTCGGTTCCTGATGCTTTATATTATACCTTTGAAACAAAGTCGAACTCACCTTATATAAAAACATATTATGATGCAAGACAGCGAGTGATAAGGACTGAAACCATCGATGTTTTTGACCGAAAAGTTTATAATAATTACAAATATAACTTAAAAAATCAGCTTATTGAAGAATCTGAACCCTATTTTGCTAATCAAACGCCTCGCATTAAAACATATAGCTATTTGCCCGATGGTAGAATTCAGCAAAAAAACATTTTCGGCACAAACATTATCAATTACTCATATAATGGATTGACAACAACCGAAACTAATATTTCGACAGGTACAATCTCTCAAACATCAACCAATTCGGTAGGACAAATTATTCAATCCCGCGATGATGGCGGAATAATAACTTATACGTACAGTAGTTTGGGGTTGCCTATCAGTGTTAGTAGCAATGGGGCAACTACTATAATCGAATACGATCAGTATGGTCGGCAACGATTCTTGCACGACCCTGACGCTGGTACAATAGAATACAAATATAATTGCTATAATCAGCTCGAATATCAGATGGATGCTAAAGGTAATCGATATGATTTTTATTATGATGTGCTTGGTCGCCTAATAAAAAAGACCGCGACAGAAGGAAATTATCAATATTTCTATGACGAAGACACACAAAACAAAGGATTAATAACACGCGAAACTTCACCTTCGGGACAAATTAATTTTTATAAATACGATGCTCTTGGTAGGCTGATAAAAAAAATAGTTTCTTTCGATAATAAAAATTTTGATTTTTTTTACGAATATGACAATTCTGGAAATCTAATAGGTGAAAGATATCCTGGAGACTTTGGAATAAGAAATATATTTAACCCCAATGGGTTTCTCCTTGAAAAACGAAGATTAGATAATAATAATCTTATTTGGCATTTAGATAATATAAATAACTACGGACAAATTCTTACTTTTTCACTGGGGAATAATCTGGTATCCAATTATTCGTACGATAATAATTATTTACTAACTACTATTGAAACAGGAAATATTCAAAAATATATGTATTACTTTGATCCTGCATGGCAGCGACCGGTTTATCGTTATAATCAATTTGGTTATGGAGAAGATTTTCAATATGATGTTGATGGCAAAAAACTTAATCGTCTGTCAAAAGTAATAGTTGCGGGTGAACCTGCTAAAAACCTTGAAATGCAGTATGCAATTAATGGGAATATGATATACAAAAAAGGAGTAGGCTCTTACCAATATTCACTTATTAAACCACATGCCGTTAGTACCATCACTAATATAGAACAATATCAGCCAATAAACGAACAAACTATTTTCTGGAATACTTTTAATAAAGCACAAACTCTTACAGAAGGCGAATATAGGATGGAATTAAATTATGGAATAAATCAGCAACGTATTAAGACATCGTTATACTACCAAAATCAGTTGCAAAAAACAAAATATTTTGCAGACAATTACGAGCAGGTATTAGAAGGAAACTCAACAAAACATCTTTATTATATTGATGGACCTTATGGTTTGGTTGCAATATTATTAAAAGACAATCAGCATCCCTCTGGTATAATGTACTATATCCATAAGGACCATTTAGGTAGCATTACCGAAATTACTGATAACACAGGTGCGTTGGTACAGCGTTTTTGTTACGATGCTTGGGGAGGGCGTGAGATGCTGATTGAAAATACCGGCAATGGAAAACCATTGTTTGACAGGGGCTATACAGGGCATGAGCATTTAGACCAATTTTCTTTAATAAACATGAACGGCAGGTTATACGACCCCGTTGTAGCCCGTATGCTTAGCCCCGATAACTTTGTGCAAAATACTACCAACACACAGGGATTTAACAGATATTCGTATTGCCTGAACAACCCACTTATTTATACTGACCCCAGTGGGGAATTTGTTTGGGTACCTGTAATAATAGGTGCAGTTGTTGGTGCATACATGGGTGGTACAGTTGCCAATCAAGGTGAAATGAATCCTATTGAATGGGATTATAATTCTGGCAAGACATGGGGGTATATGTTAGGTGGTGCAGTTGTAGGTGGCGTGTCGGGTTATTTTGGTTATGCTGTTGCGACATCAGGAATGCCTATGGCAAACACTGCAGGCTTAATGGCGGGTTCTTTTACTAATAGTGTAGGTATGAATATGGTTACAGGAGGACAAACGCCTGTTTCTGTGAGTTTCGGAGTAGCTTCTTATAATTTTGACAATAATGAATGGGGATATTTAGGTAAGAAGGGAAATAGTACACTTGAAAATATTGGTTATGGATTTGGTGCGTTGGCAAATTTGGCAGATATAAACCAGGTCATAAATAGTACGCAAGCTAAATTATATACTGACGAAAGTGACTTTATTTCTCATAGTGCTATTGTTGATAAAAATACTGGTGATCCATTAATGTCTTTTGGCCCAAATGATACTAAGGTGCCAAATACAAAACTTGGTTATGCTACATATTTTAGGAGAAGTACATCCGATTTCCATTATAATCCGACACTTCCTGTTGATATTACTGTAAATAAATATGCTATTGATGTGGTCAGGGGATTAGGTAGAGTATTGCCATTTCAAGGAATAACAACAAATTGTGTA
This sequence comes from Bacteroidales bacterium, assembly GCA_035371305.1. Lineage (GTDB taxonomy): Bacteria > Bacteroidota > Bacteroidia > Bacteroidales > GWA2-32-17 > Ch61. The sequence continues at coordinate 964 of DAOOWN010000006.1, read as the reverse complement.
AATATGGCCTCTTTATCCCTCTGGTTAAATGGAATTCCAAATATAGGGTTATCACCTTGGCTTTTATATGGTACAACATGGGCATATACAGCGGGTATAAGACCAGATTTATATTCCTATTACTTTACTCAATATGGCAGATAATGAAAACATTAATCTTAATTTTATTTATGACTGTTTCTTACTGTAGCAAGGTCAATAACGTCCAAGTCGTTGAAGGGGAAACATATATTTATGAATATGCCATAAAGAAACCAGGTCAAGCTTATGTCGGCTTTATTATTCTTAAAGATAGTTTAATTGTACAAGATATTTGCTTTACGATAAACTTTTCAGATGGAAAAATAAAGGATGTAACAAAAGCAGAAGGAATAAAGTCAAATACATGCAAATATTCCAAGAAAGAAAATGGAAATATTTATGTTGGTAGTTTATTATGCTATACCAGTGAAAATTTTACTAGTAGGAGAAAGCTAATTCCTGACGATATTTATAAAATGATTTCCCCTGATTTTTTGAATATGACAAATAAGGAACGCTTAAAAATGTTAGATAGCCTTGTAAAATAATAAGAGTCCGGTTCATCCGGGCTTTTTTTACTTTAGAATTGCCTGCAACTTACTTTTAGCGAGGAATGCATCCATTAAGGAATACACGCATTCCTTTTCTTTTTCGGGCAAGCCGTTAATATCGTTAAAGGTAGTATCCCATTTTGTGTGTAAAGTGTATTTTTAATATTCACAAAATTAGTCATTTTTTTATTTTTATTTATGAATGATTTGAAGTGAAGCGAAGGCGTAGCCGAAGCGAACTTCAAATCATTCTGTCCATCGGAATAGTTTGTTTTCATAGTTTAAAAATGGTATTTTTCTTAGATATTCATTTCTGTTCATAGCAACATAACCTAACAATAACATGGTTGCTTGCGGATTGGGTAATGCTCCTCGCATTCTTGTAGTTCTTT
>DAOOWN010000005.1:0-51408 GCA_035371305.1 Bacteroidales bacterium | reverse complement strand
CTTGGAAATATTGTATGGATAACGACACAGATTCACTAATTAACCTTTTTTCATCAGACAATAGCCATCCATCAATCTCTGGAACTTTTTTAACTGCTTGTGTACTTTATGCTGTAATTTTCAAAAAAAATCCTATCTATGCATCATATAGCAGCTCGTTAAATCAACAAACAGCTTCTTTTCTTAAAAATATTTCTAACGAAGTTGTATTAGGCACGAATTATTCTTATACGTTTAACGATAATTACACTGGAACAAATTATTTTCTTACCAAAAACGATTGGCACAAGAATGGTCATTTGATAGTTCCAAATTACAACTATATTATTAATAACAATACTGTTTCGTTTAATAATGAAACAATTAATGGGACAGATTATATTTGGGATTTCGGCGACGGAACTTTTTCTACTGATGTAAGTCCTATTCATACCTATTCTACAAATAGCGAATATATTGTAAGTTTAAGTATATCTAATTCATGCTATAATGAATTTATAAAAGATACCATTAATATTTTAACTTCAGCCATTAATGGCAACATTAGGAGTGTTTCATTTTATCCAATTCCTGCCAATTTTTATATTGATATAAAATTCGATCAACCTGCTTCGGGAACATGTCATATATTAAATATATTAGGGCAAGAAACAGCTAAATTTACAGTCAACAACCAAATGGAATATCGTATAGATATAAGCAACTTAAATACAGGTCAATATATTTTACAATACATAGATAATACTGGCCATACTAAGTTTTTTAAAATAATTAAAATTTAGATTTATTGTGAATTCAGGCTTTTGTATAATAACAGAAGAGGCTATTCGATTGAATAGCCTCTTCTTTAATAAATATTTTTCAAAGAATAATTAAACTACTAACGAAAAGCGTTTAAAACTAACAATTTTTAATTCTTTATCAACGCTTTCAAGGTATTGGCGAACTGTCATTTTGCTATCGCCTATGTATTCTTGATTTAAAAGAGTGTTTTCTTTGTAAAATTTATTCAATTTACCTAAAGCAATTTTTTCAACCATATCCTCTGGTTTACCTTCTTTACGAGCTTGGTCTTTGCCAATTTCTAATTCTTTTTCGATAATTTCTTGAGGAACATCGTCTTTATCAATTGCAACAGGATTTTGAGCAGTAATTTGCATTACAATCTCTTTGCCAACATGTTCGTCTGCTATCACCTTGTTAAATCCTACTATGCTACCAATTTTGCTCCCAAAATGAATGTACGAATAAACATATTCAGCTTCGATAAATTCATAACAAGCTATATCCATACGTTCGCCAATAGCAGCAACTTTCTCCATAATCATATCATTGATAGTTACACCATCAACTGAAATTTGCTTTAATTCATCAATATTTTTTGGTCTATGTTTTAAAGCTGCATCGGCAATTGCTTCGGCTACTTTAATAAATCCTTCGTTTTTTGCTACAAAATCGGTTTCACAACTAAGAGCTGTCATCACCACAAAACGTTTATCGCTTGAAGAACGAGCAACAACACAACCTTCTGTGGTTTCTCTGTCTGAACGTTTCATGGCTATTGCCTGTCCGCGTTTACGAATTATTTCTATTGCTTTATCTATGTTTCCTTCGGCTTCGGTTAAGGCATTTTTACAATCCATTAAACCGGCTCCGGTAACTTTTCTTAATTTGGTAATATCAGCTGTAGTAATCTGTGTCATAATTCTTATTTTTTAAATTTCTAATTTTATTCTTTAGCTTTTGGTTTACGTGCTGATGTTTTTTTACGAGCAGTAGGTTTTCCAGTTGTTTCTTTTTCTTCGCTTACTTCTTGAGTTGTTTCAGAAGTTTTCTCTTCTTGAGTATTTTCTTTTTCAACTTTTCTTTCTTCGTAACCTTCTTTAATTGCTTCAATAATGGTATCCAAAACAAGTGCGATACTGTTTGATGCATCATCGTTTGCAGGAATGGGGAAATCAACTAAATTAGGATCGGAGTTCGTATCAACCATAGCAAGAATTGGAATACCCAAACGGCGTGCTTCGCGAACAGCAATATGCTCTTTTGAAATATCGATAATGAAGAGCGCAGCTGGCAAACGAGATAAATCAGAAATACTGCCTAAGTTCTTTTCTAATTTGGCACGCTGACGATTAACCTGCAAACGTTCTCTTTTTGAAAGGTTATCAAATGTACCATCATTAAGCATTTGGTCGATGGTGGTCATTTTTTTTACTGCTTTACGAATAGTTGGGAAGTTGGTCAATAAACCACCAGGCCAACGCTCGGTAACGTAAGGCATGTTTACATTTGATACTTTTTCGGCAACAATTTCTTTAGCTTGTTTTTTGGTAGCTACGAATAAAATTTTTCTTCCCGATTTAGCAATTTGTTTGGCAACATTACTTGCTTCTTCGAGTTTAGCCATTGTTTTGTAAAGATCGATAATGTGGATTCCATTTTTTTCCATAAAAATGTATGGAGCCATAGCTGGATTCCATTTGCGTTTTAAGTGTCCAAAATGAACACCGGCTTCTAATAACTGTTCAAAAGTTAATTTTGTCATATTGTTTTGTTTTTAATTATTAATACAATTGGCAAGTAGTTCTTCGTGAAGAAGAAGTCTTGCCAATTTAAAATTTTCGTAATAAATATTTTGAACATTAACGTTTGCTGAATTGGAAACGTTTACGCGCTTTCTTTTGACCGGGTTTTTTACGTTCAACTTCGCGTGGGTCGCGGGTTAACAAACCTTTTGCTTTTAAAGGGAGTCTGTTTGCTTCATCTAATTCTACCATTGCACGTGAAATGGCATGACGCAATGCTTCTGCTTGACCTTTAACACCGCCACCGTTTAAATTTGCTTTGATATCAAATTTGTTTTCTAATTGTAATATTTTAAGCGGTTGAAGAACAACATTTTGTAAAATTTCACTTGGAAAATATTCTTTGTAATCACGATTGTTTACAATAATTTTTCCATCACCTTCGCTAAGATAGATACGTGAAACGGCTGCTTTTCTTCTGCCTATGGTGTTTATTCTTTCCATATCTTTTATTTAATTTTATCAATAGTAATTAAAGTTGGCTTTTGTGCTTCGTGTGGATGATTTCCGCCAACATATACATATAAATTATGTATCAATCGACGAGAAAGTCTGTTGCGAGGAAGCATTCCTTTTACAGCATGCTCAACAATTTTCCTCGGGTCAGTACGCATCCATTTTGCAGGATTCTCAATGCGCTGGCCACCGGGATAACCTGTATGACGGAAGTATTCTTTATCTTCCATTTTATTGCCGGTAAACATTACTTTTTCAGCATTGATAACAATAACATTATCTCCGCAATCAACATGAGGAGTAAATCCTGCTTTGTGTTTACCACGTAAAATAATTGCAATAGTTGACGAAAGACGACCTACCGGTACATCAGTTGCATCAATTAACAACCAATTCTTTTCAACTGTTTCTTTATTCAAAGAAATTGTTTTGTAGCTTAATGTGTCCACTTTTTTTATCTTTTAGTTACCCTTAAAATACGGACTGCAAAGATACATATTTTTTTCTTATACAAAACAAGTTATTCGATTTTTTTTCAAAAAAATACATTTTTTACGATTTTTCATCCAAAATCCAATAATTAAACCAGTTTTCCAAAATGAGTATTTTCCACAACCTCCAGAAATCGTTCATTTGTAAATATTTATTTATCGTAGTTTGCTTTAAATAGCCGTTTTGTGCCAATTTCGATTTTTTAAGTTTTTCCGAGTAAAAGAGTTTTTGTTCATAAAATTTATCCGGTCCTACAAATCCCTGTTTGGGTTGTTGTAAAATCGACGCTTCAATTTTTGATTTTAATACGTTTTGCAACAGATATTTTTGTTCTCCTTTTTTAAAAACCTGTTTTCTGGGCAACAAAAACATAAATTCTACTAATTCATGATTCAGAAATGGCACTCTAACTTCAAGCGTATGTGCCATACTTGCTCTGTCTACTTTTGTCAAAACTAATTCTGCTAAAAAGGTTTTTAAATCGAGGTATTGCAATGCTTTTAACGGATCAACTCCTTTTTTATAATGCTTTCTGTAGAAATGAAAAACGTCTTCCGGTTTAAATTCCCATTTATCGTTTGGCAATAATTCCTTTAGTTCATTTTCATCAAACATACCCATTGCCATTGATTGTGCATAATAATTCACTAAATAATTATTATTCAAACCTATACCAATTTGATTAAGCAACTGCTGACGCATCCACTTTTTGTGCCAGCCATAACCGGCAAACAGCTCGTCCCCACCCTCACCCGACAACACTGTTCTTACTTGAGAGGAAGCAAAACGACTAATTTCAAAGGTGGGTACAATAGAAATGTCGGCTATTGGCTCATCGTAATGATAAACGGATTCATAAATATTTTTTATGGAATCTGCAGTTAAAATTTTTTCTTTGTATTCTATTTCTAACTGCGTGGCTATTTCTCTTGCACGTATATGCTCGCTTTTATCCCATGTCTCAAAACCAATGGTAAAAGCTTGGGGGTTGTACTTGTTTTTTTGCGTTAAATAGGCAATGGTTGATGAATCGATACCGCTACTTAAAAAGATTCCGACAGGGACATCGCTTTGCAAATGCATGACAACCGATGCGTTTAATTTTTTATGCACTTCTTCCTCTAAGTTGTCGTTAAACGGCTTATCATCCAACGATAAAGTCCAATATTCATGCTCACGATACTCCAGAGTATGCGTATCAACCATTAAATAAAACGCCGGTGGCAGCTTCGATATATTTTTAAATATCGTATTGGGAGATGGCACATATCTATATGTAAAATATTCGCATAAAGATGTTTCGTTAATTTCTTTTATAAATTCGGGATGCTGAAGTATTGATTTAATTTCTGAAGCTACCATTAAATTTTGTTTGAAAAAACTAAAATATAGCGGTTTTATTCCTATTCTGTCACGAGCTATAAACATGCGATGTGTTTTTTCATCATATATTACAAAAGCAAACATGCCATTAAGTCTCTGTAAGACGTCGGTCCCCCATTGCTCATATCCATGAATAATAACTTCCGCATCACTACGGCTTTTGAATATATGCCCCAATTGTATAAGCTCGTTTCGTAGTTCGATAAAGTTATATATTTCTCCGTTAAAAGTAAGCCAAATCGTTTCATTCTCGTTGCACATTGGCTGATTCGCTTGTTCTGAAAGATCAATCAATGACAACCGCACATGTCCCATACCTATTTTACCATCATGCCTTAACACTACCGTCTTGTTATCTTTTCCCCGATGCGAAAGCACAGCAAGCATTTTCTCCACTTCATTTTTCTCAAGTTTCCTTGCCGGTGATGCTATGGCTAATATTCCGCACATTAGTTGTATGATATTACTTTTTCAACTAAAAAATAAACGGCTATTATTAAACCGGAATAAAAAAAATACCAGCCCAGATATGTATATTGTTGAGGCAAAATATCGTTTTGTTTTTTTACAAAATACATTAAAATAACTTTTTCGAAAATAAAAGCAATCAAGGTTGCGAAAGCTATACCTATCAATCCCATTATATTTAACAACCATATACTCATAATAAGCTTTATCATAAATTCTAAAATAGATGATAAAAGTAAATACGAGTTTTGTCCTTTTGCCATCAGAATCGTTTGTGGAAAAAGCATACGAGGTATAATTAACAAGAGCATTACATTAAAAATATGGGAGCTTTCGATAAAATTTGGATTGAAAACAAATTTGAATAAATAAAAACTCGCCAACAACAATGCAATACTAAAGGGATATAGCAAATGCATAAGTTGCAATGCCTGTTTTTTTAGCTGTTTTAGGCCATCGGTAAAATTTTCCGAAGTATTTAAAACGGGAATCATGGCATTGCTAAAAGCACTCGCCAACAAAACAGAAATGGGCAATTCTCGTGCTCCATACCTAAAAACAGCAAAAATAGTATCGTCAAAGTGCATTGAAACTAAGATCCCATCAACATATGGAATAGAACCCGCTATAAATGCCCCCAATATTAAAGGTCTGGAGTATTTTAAAATATGTTTTATATATTCCCATGAATATTCCATTTTTGTAAACTGCAACATCACTTTTAGCAGCCACAGCAATCGAATGATTACAACTATAATCAAACCCCACAACGAATAAGCTAAATCATTGTAAATAAATGACGGTATAACCACTAACAACAATTGGATAACATAACTGATAATTCCATATCCATATATCTTAACTAACTTATTGTTTAACAAATAAATATATTCAATAAAAAATGTTACGGGCGAAATTAATAAATACGTTAAAAACAAGTACTTAAACGGAATAGATTGATTATTAATAAAAAAAAGACACATAGGCTTTTCAAACGAAGCAATCATTATTAAAATCAAAAAGCTAAAGCCTATAGAAACCAGTATATTATTAAATAGGTATTTAGATTGTTCCGTTTTGTCTTTAAATGTATGGTATTGACCAAGCAACGATTGGATAAGCCCATTTGTCCAAAAAAAGCTTAAGGCACCTGCAAAATAGATAAATTTTTCGTAAAGACCTATTTCTTTTACGCTGTAGTTACTTTTTGCGAATGCTATGCTAATAAGGAAAAGTGTTGTAAAACGAAAAAGCTGTATAAACTGAAGTGATACTACCGGACTGTTGAGTTTGGTGAAATATTTTTTCAGGAAATTCATCCGATAAAAGTGTTAAATTTCTTTTCATCTCCAATAGTTGTTGCTCCACCGTGTCCCGGATAAACTTCGGTTGTTTCGGGCAAGGTAAAAAGTTTTTCCTTTATTCCATTTAATAAAAGCTCCATATTACCGCAGGCCAAATCGGTTCTGCCTATTCCACCTTCAAATAAAATATCGCCCGAAATTAAAAAACCATTTCCTTCAGAATACAAAGCAATACTGCAGGGGCTGTGTCCCGGAACATGAATGACATTAATTTTATCTTCTCCCAATTCTAATACATCGCCATCTCGAAGCAAAAACTTTGGTTTTGGAGGTGTTTTCATTTGAAATCCAAAATATTGTGTTTGGATATGAATATCAAAATTCCCTGCTAATTGAATATAATCCTTATGTATTGACAATGATACGCCTAATTCATTAGATATAACGGCAGCTCCCATTACATGATCAAAATGATAATGAGTAATAACAATGTATTTAACAGAAAGATTTTTTTCTTTGATGTAGTGCAGCAATTGTGATTGCTCTATTTCTGTATAACATGACGGATCCACTATCATTGCTTCATTGTGCTCATTCCAAACCAAATAACAATTTACCATTAGCGGATTGAAAGCAAACGTTTTTAAATATAACATGGCTATTTACCTTTAACAAATGGAACAAAAATAAAATTACCGTGCTTACTTGTTTTCACGTTGCCGTGTTGGTCTTTTTCAAGAAGAATCATTTCTTGAGTTTCGTTACCTATTGGAATCACCATTTTGCCTCCTACGGCTAACTGTTCTACCAGCGTTTTAGGAATTTCTTTGGCGCCGGCTGTAACTATAATTTTTTGATAAGGAGCAAAAACAGGTTTGCCCAAATATCCATCACCATAAAATTGTTGTACCTTATAACCTAAACGGGTTAAAACAAGCTGAGCATTTTCGAATAATTTATGATGCCTTTCGATAGAAAAAACCTTAGCTCCCAATTCTGCCAAAACCGCAGCCTGATAACCACTTCCTGTGCCAATTTCAAGAACTTTTTCTCCTGGCTTCACATCCAATAATTCCGTCTGAAATGCAACGGTATAGGGTTGCGAAATGGTTTGACCCTCGTCTATCGGCAAAGCCTGATCTTCGTATGCTAATCGTTCTAATCCTTTGGAAACAAAAAAATGACGAGGAATTTTTTCGATGGCATCGAGTATATTTTTTGATTTAATGCCTTTTTCAATTAGCTTTTCAACTAATTTTTTACGTAATCCTTTGTATAATAAACTATCTTCCATCGTTTCTATTCTATGCAAAGGTAATTATTTTATTCAAAATCTTCAGTTTCCCATTCCTTATAAAATTGCTCTAGATAAACCTGCATAAAGCGATGTCTGTTTTCGGCAATTTGTTTGGCTTTTTTTGTGTTCATCATGTCTTTTAACAACAATAGTTTTTCGTAAAAATGATTAATGGTTGGGGCAGTTGTGTTTTTATACTCTTCTTTTGACATGTTTAGATTTGGCTTAATATCCGGATTATACAAACTACGGTTTTTGTAACCTCCATAATTAAACGCACGTGCTATTCCAATTGCCCCAATGGCATCGAGCCTGTCGGCATCCTGAACAATTTGCAATGCTTTGCTTTTTTCCAATACACTTGCTTTATTCTTAAATGAGATTTTTCGTATAATGTCGATTACTTCATTTTTTATATTTTCATCCACTCCCATGCTTGTCAAAAAATCATATGCTTTTTGTGGACCAACCTCCTCGTTTCCATCATAAAATTTCGAATCCGCAATATCGTGTAATAAGGCAGCAAGTTCCACTACTTCCATTTTTACATCTTCGCTTTCCGCTATTTTTTTGGACATTCCCCAAACACGATAACAATGCCACCAATCATGCCCACCCTCCGAATCACTTAACTCCCTTTTTACAAATTCTATAGTCTTTTCAATTATTTCTGACATTTTTTCTGCAAAGTTTAGAAATTTTTATCATAAAAATAATGTTAATTTATTTTAATATCAACAACGCTTTTGAATTTTCCATTCTAATATTTAATATTTTTGCAAAAAACAGCGTTATGAAAGTGTTTATCCTTTTTTCTATTTTAATTTTTCCAATTACTTCTTCGTTCGGACAACTCACCATTCATCAGATAGATAAAAAGCTTGATAGTTTGCAAACGGCAAAGCTTACAACTCAACAGCGAATAGCCGCTTACCAAGAACAACTCAAGCAAATCAACAAACAAATTACAGATTTAAATAATCAAAAAAAATCAATGATGATGGAAAGTACAGGTGATTTTATTCCTGCCAAGACAGGAGAAGGCGGTGCTGTGCTTAGAGACAAACCGTCATCATTAGGAAATACCATCGTCAATATTCCACCCAATACTCCCATAAAGGTTTATCGCCAGCAAGAAAATCTGTATTTTAAAGTAAATTACAACGGACAAGAAGGTTATGTTAATTATTCTACAATTTCAAACAATCAAGCCATTGACGATTTTCTTAGCGGAAAACAACAACCCATGGAAGCAAAGACACAAGCAACTACTATTGTTAGAACAGTAAATGAAAACGACCCAAAATATCAAAAATTAATGAAATTATACGGAAAAGATAAAGCCATTCGAATAATGAATAACGAAGTTTGGGAAGGTATGTCCACAGGAATGGTAATTGAAAGTATTGGCAAGCCAAATAATAAAACAAATTTAACTTCCGAAGAGGGTGTAAAAGAAATATGGGAATACAACGATTATAAACTTGAATTTTTCAATGGCTCAGTGTCAAAAATCATAAAAAAATAACTTTATTTTCTTTCTATTTTCTTCCAAAATCAGCCGGAATTTCACCCCATAGATCGGTCTCCCACTTGTAAATTTTATTTGAAAAAGTATTTTCATGAAGCCATTTTTCAGCTCTAACTATCAGTTCAAATAAGTATTCATTCCGATTGGTTCGTTCTAAGTTGGTTTTTGTTTTTTTATTTCTCACCCATGCAATGGCTGTCCTACTGTCCGAATAAATATCATCATCCCAACCTTTTTGTTTACACAATGCCAGTGCATGTACCAATGCCAAAAACTCACCAATATTGTTCGTAGCATCATAAAAAGGACCTTGATGAAAAATTTCCTTCTTTTCAGGTAATACTACTCCTCTGTATTCCATGGCATGGGTCGAACTACTATAAGCGGCATCTACACACAAACCTTTTTGAGGAATTGCTTTTATTAAATCATCATGAATTTCAGATTTATGAAAAGCCTGGTATGCTAAATCAAACGAAACAAATGATTTATATTTTGCTCCGGTATAACCTTCTACTTGCTTTTTACATTCCTCCCAATTATCAAAAATGCCGGTATTAAAACCCTGCCATACAACATAATATTTCTTTTTTTGAGGCATTAATGTAAATCTAAACCATGCAACATATACACCATATGTTCCAAACTTTTGTTAATTTCCGTCATATATTCTTTAACTGCTTTTGCACTTCCGGGTAATGCAAAAAGCAATGAATTATTGTTAACTCCGGCAATACTTCGGCTTAGAAGAGCATTTGGTTTTTCTGTACCATACTTTAAACGAATGTATTCCATAATACCGGGAATTTCTTTTTCTAATAAGGGCTTCATTGTTTCAATGGTAATATCACGCTTGCCAATTCCAGTTCCACCGGTAGTTATAATAATATCGGTTTCATTTTTTATTTCTTCAACCAACGATTTTTCTAACTTTTCTTTATTATCGGGCAACAGCTCGTATTTTACCTTATATTTTCGTTCTTTTTGCTCGAAAAACTCTTCTAACATTTTAATAATCACCTTGCCGCTCACATCTTCGTATTCACCGGCATAAGCTCTATCACTCAGGGTAATTACCTTACAACGAAATTCTTTTGGATGGTAAAGCAGTGAATCTCCTTCTTGCAAACTACCTTGTCGTAATACGCGAACAAAAATACCTTCTTTGGGCATTACGCACTTTCCCACTTGAGTATAGATTGCACAACCGTCACCATGACAGTGTTTTCCTATTTGTGTAACTTCAAATTCGGTATGACACCCCACAAATCGATCTAAAGGTTTCGTTTTAAAAATTTCCATGCCTTCAGTTGTAATATTTTCGGCAAATTCGCCCATTTCAATAGGTCGTCCTAATACCTTTTCAAATCGTTGAATGCTTTCGATGGCCAACATACTCACTTGTCTGTGCCAACTTCCCGAATGCGCATCTTCTTTTATCCCTTTATCAGAAAAAAAAGCTTTGTGGACGGGCTTTTTTATGGTTCCTTTTTCTGTAGAAATATTAATCGAACGAATTTTTATTTCTTTCATTTTTCAATTGCTGTTTTTGTCTTATTTAATAACTTTATTTCACTTAATACCATTGTTTTATCAACCGCTTTACACATATCGTAAATTGCTAAAAGAGCAACCGAAACAGCCGTTAATGCCTCCATTTCTACACCGGTTTTTCCGTCGCATTCTGTGCTACTTATCGCTTTTATTCCATTATCTAAAATTTCAAAATTCACTTCAATATGATTCAATTGCAAAGGATGACACAACGGTATTAAATGAGCCGTTTGTTTTGCAGCCTGAATACCGGCAATTTGAGCAACAGTTAGCACATCGCCTTTTTTAATTTCAAATTGCTTAATTTTTTCAAGGGTGGTTGGCTGTAAGAAAATAATACCTTCGGCCAGGGCTTTTCGATGCACCACATCTTTGTCCCCTACATTAACCATCTTGGCTTTGCCATCCTGATCGATATGAGAAAAATGATTTTCCATTTTTTTTGCAACAAAGTTACTTAAAAGCTATTAGCTAAAAAAATACAGAATAATGCTTATTTTTGTAAAATTTTTCTTCATGAACAAAATCGTTTTAATTACTACCATTAGTATTATTCTGTTTTCGTGCAATCCGATACAAATTAAGCATGTGTCGCAGGTAAGTAAATTCAACAAAAATAACCTTGTATTTTCGCTCCCCAAAACAGTTCTTACGTTGCATTTAACACTTGAAAAACAAATCGTTAAAAAAGGTCCTTATGCTGAATTTACCGAAAAATACGTAGGCATTTCTAATCCCGTTACCCGGGATATAGAAAAATATAGTTTTAAAAATATTGAAATCAATGATAACATCATTGCAGATACCAATCAAGTTTTTGTACTGCAATATAAGCATCAATTACCATGGGAATCGCTAATTCAACAAAGCGATGGCGTAATTTTAGCTATTAATCAAACGATGGGCAACACTATCAACAACAAAAGCAGCTTCCGCTTCACAAATCCCACATTTGACAAAATTGTCTTCAAAGAACTTAGCCAAAGCAGTTATATAAAAGATAAAATAGATACCATATACAAACAAGTAAAGGTAGATACAAACTGGGTAAGAGTGGCTGTTCAGAAAAAAACAACTGACACATTAAAACTTGAAGATAAAGCAAAAGAAGCCGCACAGCATATTTTCGAGATACGCTCACGTTTGTTCGATCTTTTAAGCGGCGATATGGAAACACTTCCGCAAGGTGAAGCTGCCAAATCCATTATTGAATACCTTAAATCAGAAGAACAAGAGTATTTATCTTTATTTGTAGGCAAGACATATGTAACAACCGTAGAATATAATTTTGTGGTGATCCCGGAAAACATTAATCAAAATGAATTTATAATTGCTTATGTTGACCCAAACAAAGGAATTGTAAAAAATGCCTCTAAAAACTCTCAAACCATTAAGCTATCATTAAATACGTATGATAGTTATAAACCCTATACATTAGCACAGCTTAAATATCAAAAAGCACAAAAGAAAAACATTTTCCCATATCGAATGCCGGTACAATCAGAAGCATCAGTTTTAGTCAACGATGAAATCATGTATAAGAAGAATTTATGGATATATCAATTCGGAAAAACAATGGAAGTTCCCATTTGTTTTCTTAAAAAATATAAATTCGATTTTTCTAACCCGACTATATTAACTATATCAAAATGAAAGTTTTCTATTTTATTTTTTTTCAACTTTTAGTCCTTTCAAGCTATTGTCAGGAAAATAATTTATACAACCCTCAACTGAATGGGCAAGAACAAATAAAACAAGCCATTGAACTTGCTAAAAAAAACAATAAACATATACTAATACAAGTTGGTGGTAATTGGTGTCCATGGTGCATTCGGTTTCATAAATTTATAAACGAAGTACCTAAAATCGACTCCATTATTCAATCTTCTTATATTTATGTGCCACTGAATTACAGTCGAGAAAACAAGAACGAAGAAGCGTTACGTCAACTCGAATTCCCTCAACGATTTGGATTTCCTGTTCTGGTAATTCTCGATAAAAACGGCAAAAGAATCCATACTCAGGATTCAGGATTGCTCGAAAAAGACAAATCGTACGACACAACAAAAGTGGCACAATTCCTCCAGCATTGGACTCCCCAAGCATTAGAACCAAATCAATATAGTAAAAAGTAAGTATATGAAAAAAGTAAAATGGACAATTGCAGTTATCCTGTTAGGCATAACCTTATATTCGTGCAATTCCGAAAAAACAAACGAAAAAAGCACAAGCGATACCGAAGAGCAACAAATTATAAACACAATGCAACAAACGCTGGATACCAATAATGCAGAAGTGGTAATGGAAAGAGATACGACAAAATAATATTACTTTTGGTATTCAATTTTATAACCATATTTTGCCAAAATATCTGTCCAAATATTCTGAACATTGTTCGGTTTATACTCTTTGTATTCTGATAGTATATTATTTTGAACCGATAAAAAGAAGTTGTTTGTAATTGTAGATTTTAGTATTTTTTGACAAACTTCAGATTTTAATATGTAAACATTCGTTTTTGATATATTCCTCTCCGTTAAATACTTATTTAAATTTAACGAATCAGCCTGATTATTATATAGATAAATTATGTATAACGTAGGTTTAAATGTTGAAATTAACGATTTATTTGAGGAATAAAAATTAGAAATATAATCTGTACAAGAATGACATCCATCAAAGTTAATAACTATTACATTATAATTAGAATCTTGAATATAAGAACTAAAGTGTTTTAATAATAATTCATATTTAACAGTACTATTATTCTCACCACCAATCATACATCTATTATTAATATTTTGATTTTTTTCATTTTCACAGTTTTCAATTTTCAACAAACTATCATTAAGATAATTTATAGATATTTTTTCAAAATTTAATTTTGTAAAAAACACTTCATAATTTTTATTATTTACACCGACATTTTCATTTTTATTGATATTGGAAATCAAGTGTTCACTTATATTATCGGCTGCTTTGATAATTTTTGCTCCTGAAAAATTTAGTTTTTCATCATAAAACTCCATTAAACCATATTCGTTTCCATATTTTATTTCTGGTAATTTAATATATCTTGCAATATATTTTTTCCCTTCAGAATCAAATAAATTAAGTAGCTGTTCGTATATTAAGAAATTTTCAAATTCAAATTCATTATCATTTTTTGTATTTGTTTTTGAATTTATTTTTTTAACAAAACGAGATTGAGAAAAACTATCTATAGAAATAGAATTATTAACTACATTCCATTTATAAACTGTATTTGTATAGCAAAAAGAAATTAGGCAAATACTGTCGTTAATCATATTACAGCTTGTATAATAGTAATTTTTAGGATAAAACGTACTATCATTCAATTCGGGATACCATAATTCAATAATGTTTAAATTTTCTTTTTCCAAATCAAAATAACCAATAATCGGAAATTTCTTATATTGTTTTTGTTTATATAATTGACTATTTATAAATGTGAATATTATTTTATTTTTTAAAATATGTATATTCCCATCATTAAAAAATGGGTAAAGAAAATCACTATGGTTAATATCAACTGTAAAAATCTTCTTTTCATTAAAATAAGACATTTTTGCCAAATCATATTCACAATAAAAATATGATTTGTCTTTATCGTTAAAATAGATTAATCTCAAGACATTGTTTTGAGAATAATCAAAATCATATATTTCCTTATTTTCTTCTAATTCAACTACCTTTTTTAATTCTCCTTTATTGTCAAATAAAAATAACTTATTTAATAGTTTTAAATTTCTATTACCAAATTCAGCAATTATATATTGATTATAAACCCTTATTTTTTCAAAATAAGATGCATTATCTTTAATTATATCTGGAACGTTTAAAGTAATTTTTTTTAATTTACCTGAATCTAACTCCTTAAAAGTTAGTATCGAATCACTTTCAAATTTACACGATAAAAAAACGACAAATAAAATTAAGAAGGGTAATTTACCCTTCTTAAAAAAGTATTTATTTTGCATCACTTCTTACTATAATGACTTTTTCCCCATTAATTGTAACATTTGAACATTCATCACCAGAATCGTAACAACTTTCTGGATGTGTTAGAGATTTTGGATGATAATCTCTATCTAATTTTACTGTAACTGAATGGCTTTTTAATTTATTTTTAATTATGTAACTTATATTACCATACAAATCCTTATATTCATCACACAAATAAGCATCGTATATAACACCTTTTTTGATTAAGATTTTGTTACTAATAACATTTGGCGTTTCTTCTTTTTTGCAGGTCGTAAACATAATT
Source organism: Bacteroidales bacterium (assembly GCA_035371305.1). Lineage (GTDB taxonomy): Bacteria > Bacteroidota > Bacteroidia > Bacteroidales > GWA2-32-17 > Ch61. The sequence continues at coordinate 36,044 of DAOOWN010000005.1, read as the reverse complement.
CCTCCGGCCAAAATTACTAAAAATAGTTTTTTCATATTTTTTTTAATTAAACATTTTTTTTTGAATATTGCTATTAACCGGTTAATGAAAAATTTGCAACAAATTCAAAAAAAACATTTATCAGCATCTTTATTTCTCACTCACTTTAACCAATTCCACATCATATACAATAATACTTCGGGCGGGAATACATTTTTCATCACCCAAAAGCCCATAAGCTAAATTGGGGGGCAATATAAAAAGAGCCTTATCGCCCTCACGCATCATACGAATGCCAATATCTAAACCCGACTCTACATCGTCTTTACCAATTCGAAAACTTTTTAAACCACTGCTATCGCTACTATAGCATACTTTACCGGTTTCGAGCAAGGATACCTTATATTTAATACTAGCAACCATTCCATATTTTGCCGAATCACCTTTACCAATGTGCTCAATGCGATACCATAAACCATTTTTACCCAACGACATTTTTAAACTTTTTCGTTTGCAATAATGGGCTATACGAAGTGAATCTCTATCAACCAATATTTTATTTACCCCTACTAATGGCTCTTTGTACGCCAACACCTCTTCGTCCGATTTCGGCTTTGGGCGTTCGTGCTTGCAAGCAAGAAACAAAAACACCATGAGCATTACAACAATATTAATCTTCTTCATGCAACAACGTATCTTTATATAAGGGTAAAATTGCTTCAAACTTCTTAATACATTCATCGAGCGATAAATTTATTTCTTCGCCTCCGGCTGCATTTTTATGCCCTCCACCCGAAAAATGTTTTGCCATTATCTCATTTACAGGAATAGCTCCTACAGAACGAAAAGAAATTTTTATATACCCATCACGTTCAAGAAAAAGAGCAGCAAATCGAATCCCTTTTATACTTAACGGATAATTAACAAACCCCTCTGTGTCGCCTTTTTGAAAACAAAATTCTTTTAATTCATCCTTATTTAAATATATATATCCTGTAGCAAATTCGGGTATAATTTTCATTTTTTTATGCAACGAGTAACCCAACATTCGCATTCGTTGTTGAGTAAAGCTATTGAATACCCTTCGATGAATCAGTTCTTTATCAATTTCAAAACTTAAAAGCGAAGCTGCTGTTTCAAAAGTCTTTGCCCTTGAAGCATTTACCGTAAACGAAATCGTATCGGTCATGATTCCGGTAAACAAACATTCGGCTGCCTGTTTTGTTAAAAACGATGCCCAACCGCAATTTTCAATTACTTTGTAAACTAACTCTGCCGTAGAACTTATTTCTTGCTCAGAAATTAATACATCAAAAAAAGCATCGGGATAAGGATGATGATCAATTAATACTTTTGTTGCCTTATTCGTTGATAAAACGTATTCCATTTTCCCCACTCTTTTGCGTTCATTAAAATCGAGACAAAAAATTAAATCCGATTTGTCAAAAGCATCTTCAACGTTTTGCCTATCTTTATTAAAAAGTAACGCATCGTTATAATTAGGCAACCATTTTAAAAACGCAGGTGCATCATTTGGAAAAATAGGAATAACACGCTTCCCCTTTTTTGTTAAAACATGATACAACCCCAATACACTTCCAACTGCATCCCCATCCGGATTTTCATGCCCAACAATTAAAATCTGATTCGCTTTATCAACATATTCAACAATTTGTTTTACAACTTCTTTCACAAAAATATTTTTTATTTAAATAATATTGTAAAGATGCAATCTATTTTTTATTTTTGAAAATAAATTTTATTCCCTATGGCAGGCAATATAACTTTTACGATGATTAAGCCCGGAGCTGTTAAAAACGAGCATATTGGCGAAATTTTAGCTATGATTAACAGGTCGGGTTTTCATATTGTATCCTTAAAAATGATGCGATTATCACGCGATAGTGCAGCAAAATTTTATGCCGTTCATAAAGATAAACCTTTTTATGATGGTCTTGTTGATTTTATGACTTCAGGTCCGATTGTTGCAGCAATTTTACAAAAAGAAAATGCTGTAGAAGACTATCGTAAACTAATCGGAGCTACCGACCCTTCCAAAGCAGAAGACGGTACCATACGCAAACTGTTTGCCGAATCGGTTCAAAAAAACGCCGTTCATGGCTCCGATAGCGACGAAAATGCTCAATTCGAAGCTTCTTTCTTCTTTCCCGAAATAGAACGTTTTTATAAATAACACAAAAATACCCATGCAAAAATCAATGACGGGCTTCGGCCATACGGTGGCTGTTTACCAAAAAAAACAAATAACAGTTGATATTAAGTGCCTAAATAGCAAATCGTTAGACCTTAATATTCGCATTCCAAATTTCTATCGCGAAATCGAATTTGAACTCAGAGCCATTACATCCAAACAACTTAGTAGAGGAAAAATTGATTTATCATTGAATATAGAATGGCTTGAACCTCCCATCCCAGGCGAATTAAATAAAACAGCATTTATACATTATTATAATTCATTGCAAGAACTAAAATCTCAACTGCAATTAGAAAACTATACTCCCGATTGGTTTTCAACTCTTGTTCGAATGCCCGATGTCGTTAATTCCGTTCAGCAAAAACTCGACGAAGAAGAAAAAAAATTCGTTATCGATCTTTTTAATCAAGCAATTTTTCAAGTTCTTGAGTTTAGAAAAAAAGAAGCACATTCATTAATAACCGATATCGTTAATAGAGTCCAAATCATTGACCAAAATATTGATAAAATTACGCCTTTTGAAAGACAACGTATTGAAAACATTAAACAACGAATAATAAAAAACTTATCCGAAATTTCTACTGAACAGAATTACGATTCCAATCGTTTTGAACAAGAGCTGATTTATTATTTAGAAAAGTTGGATATAACCGAAGAAAAAGTTCGCCTTCGGAATCATTGCAACTATTTTATAGAAACCATACAAAAAGAAGAACAAGCCGGTCGCAAACTTTCGTTTATTTCTCAGGAAATGGGGCGAGAAATAAACACTTTAGGTTCAAAAGCCCAAGACACCGATATTCAGAAATTTGTTGTTGAAATGAAAGACGAACTCGAAAAAATTAAAGAACAACTCCTTAATATATTATAATGAACAAAGTAGTTATTATTTCTGCACCATCAGGAGCAGGAAAAACAACCATAGTCAAAAACCTTTTAGAGCAATTTCCCCAGTTAGAGTTTAGCGTATCAGCTTGCAGCAGACCCCAACGCGAGGGGGAAAAAAACGGAATAGATTACTACTTTATTTCGGTCCAAGAGTTTCAACAAAAAATTAATGAAAATAAATTTATTGAGTGGGAAGAAGTATATCCTAACCGTTACTATGGCACATTAAAAGAAGAAATTGAGCGAATCTGGAATAAAAATCACATTGTACTCTTCGATGTAGATGTTAAGGGAGGCATTAACCTAAAAAAAATATTTCAAAATAACGCCATTTCAATTTTTATCGCTCCGCCTTCCATCGAAATACTTAAAGAACGCTTAATTAATCGCGGAACCGAAAACGAAGAAAGTCTTAAAATAAGAGTTGAAAAAGCTGCTTACGAAATGACGTTTGCAAAACAGTTCGATTACATAGTTGTAAATGATAATCTAAGCATTGCAATTGAAGAAATTAAAGAAATTGTAAAAAGCTATATAAATTCATAAAAATGGAACAAAATTCAAGTATTACATCCAATAAGAAAGCAGCTTTAGTCTCAGTAATTTCAAACTCTTCATTAATATTGCTAAAGCTCATCATATCATTTTTAACAGGTTCTATAAGTATTTTATCTGAAGCGTTGCATTCGCTCAGCGATTTGTTTGCATCTGTTATAACTTTTTTCTCGGTTAAATACTCAGAAACCCCACCCGACGAAAAACATCCATACGGACATGGGCGTATAGAAAATGTTACAGCTTCTGTAGAAGCAATACTTATAATTGTTGCTGCCATTTACATCTTCTTTGAAGCATTTATACGCTTTTTACATCCTGCCGAAATTCAATTGCCTTTTCTTGGAATTATTATTATGTCTATTTCGTTTATATCGAACTTATTTGTATCAAATTATTTATACAAAATTGCAAAAAAAACAAAATCGCTGGCACTCGAAGGGGATGCACTTCACCTAAAAGCAGATATGTTTTCGTCGTTGGCGATGATTGCAGGATTTGTTCTAATTTGGGTTTTTGATTGGCATATTATAGATTCCATTTTTGCATTTGCTGTTGCCATTTATATGCTTATTGAAGGGTACATTTTATTTAAAAAATCGTTCAATCCACTTATGGATCAGGCAATTGAAAAAGAGGAGCTAAAAGCAATTTTATCCACGTTCGAAGAAAATAAATATCAAATACACGATTTAAAAACCAGAAAATCAGGAAATACCATTTTTGCCGATGTCCATCTGGAATTACCTCCTCAAATGCCATTACAGGAAGTACATGATATATGCGATAAAATTGAAATCTTACTATCCGACAAACTTCCCGGCATCATTGTAAATATACATGTAGAACCAAATAAAATTTAATGGCATTATTTTTGAAAAGTTCCATGAAATTATTTTATCATGGAAACGAAAAAAAATACTTGCGTCAATTTAGACAAAAAAAGAACCTTGTTTTTCGAAACAGGATTCATAGTAGTGTTGTTTTTAGTTTTGGTTGCTTTTGAATGGAAAATACTACCCGAAGAAAATAAGTTTTTTAGCGACAATGACGTAACCATTGTTTACGAAGACATTATTCAAACAACACAAAACGAAACTCAGAAACCTAAAATAACTCCTCCTCTTCCACAAGTTGACATAATGAAAATAGTTGACGATTCAAAAAAAATAGAAACGGAGTATAAAATAGGTGATACCGAAGCAAACGATACAACAAAAATAACTGTAACTCCAATGCCGGAAGTCGAAGACACTATGGTTTACGATTCCTGGAAAGTAGAAAAAATGCCAAGATTTGTTGGCGGAGACGAAGCTCTTTACAAATGGATTCAAGACAATATTAAGTATCCTAAAGAATTAAAAGAAATTGGAATCGAGGGAATGGTTGGTGTTCAGTTTGTTGTTGATAAAGATGGGAAAGTAAAAAATATTGAAATTAGCAGAAGTTTAGACCCTGCATTAGACAAATTTGTCTCAAGTAAAATATTAGAAATGCCAAATTGGGAACCTGGATTTAAAGACGGAAAATATGTCGCCGTTAAATATGCATTACCAATAAAATTTAAGCTTTATTAATTTTTTTGCGGAATAAAATTTGTAAATAAAAAAATCATTAACTTTACAGCAAAAATAAAGCATTATGGAACTAAAGAAAAATCCTGAAGCAGATCTAGAAAAAAAACGTAATTTGTTTTTTCAAATAGGTTTAACCGTAACCTTAGCTCTTATTTTATTCGCTTTTGAATTAAAAATTATGCCAAGCGATGAAAACACTTTTGTTGCCGAAAACACCGGAAAAATTGAAGAAGAAATCGTCCCTATAACCAAACAAGAAGAATTGAAAACCCCACCTCCCCCACCTCCAGCCGTTACCGATGTATTAGAAATTGTTGAAGACAATAAAGAATTAACCAACGAAGTTAAAGTAGAAAATACCGAAGCCGATGCAAATACTCAAATTCAGGCTCCAATAGAAGTTCAACAAGAAGAAGAAAACGAAGAAGTTGTAAATTTTTATGTAATTGAAGAAAAACCAGAATTCCCAGGAGGCGAAGCTGCTATGTTTCAATGGATAGCTAAAAACGTTAAATATCCCGAAATTGCTAAAGAAAATGGCGTACAAGGGAAAGTTTTTGTTCAGTTCGTTATTGGCAAAGAAGGTAAAGTGACAGATGTTCAAGTAGTAAGAGGAGTTGACCCTTCATTAGATAAAGAAGCAGTTAGAATTATTCAAAGCATGCCGGCTTGGAAACCCGGAAAACAAAGAGGAAAACCTGTTAAAGTTTCGTTCCAGTTGCCTATTAATTTCAAATTAAGCTAATAAAAAAAAGCCCTTAAACAGGGCTTTTTTAAATTTATAACACTATGATACGATTTTTATTTTTATCCTTAGCTTTATCTTTATTGTTTTTTTCATGCAATGTTACTAAGCGATATTATATTAAAGGCCAATATGATAGAGCAATTGTAAGGGCAGTAAAAAAAATCAAAAAACAACCAAATAAAGAAAAAGAAATTGTTTACTTAGAAAAATCATACAATGCAGCTAATCAAAATGACCAAGAGCGACTTAAATTATTAAAAACAGAAGGGAGACCCGAAAATTGGGGCGAAATATTAGATTTATACAATTCACTCAAATACAGACAATCTGTTATTCAACCGATATTGCCACTTAAATTAGGTAATAGAACCATATCTTTTCCATATATTGACTATGATAAGGACATTTTCAACGCAAAACAAAATGCTGCCGAATATTGGTATGCAAAAGGCAAACAATTGCTTAATTCAGGTAATCGTTTTCAAGCACGCGAAGCATACGAAAAATTTAAAAATGTAAAATACTACTTCGAAACCTATCAAGATATTGATAACTTAATGGCTCTTTCACTCCAAAAAGGAGTTTCGAAAGTAGCGATGCAATTTGAAAACAATACTATTTTCAAACTTCCTGCCGACTTTAAAGACAAACTTTTCGGTCTTGAATTTGAGCGATTAGACAGCAAATGGGTTAGATACTTTCCAAATCCCGACAACAACGACCAATATCATTATGTCATTAAGCTGAATCTAAAATCCATTCAAATATTACCCGAAAAAATTTTCGTTCGCGAATCGGTAAAAACAAAAAAAGTTCAAGATGGGACCGAAGTTCTTTTAGATAATAACAATAACGTAGTAAAAGATTCACTTGGAAATCCGATTAGGGTACCCCGAATGGTAGAAGTTACATGTAAATTAATTGAAACAGTTCAACAAAAAGGTTCTCATATTGAAGGTGAAGTTATCTATTTCGACATTGATAATCAAAAAGAAATTACGCATAAACCCCTTGGTAGCGATTACTTTTTTGAACACAGTATTTTCGTTGCCAACGGTGATTTAAGAGCATTAGATGAAGAAACAAGAAAAAAACTTGGTCAACTCCCTGTTCCATTTCCAAATGACATGGAAATGATTTCAGGAGCTGTGGATATATTTAAAAAAGTGTTCTCAGACCTTTTATACGATAATAAATATATTATTAAATAGACATGCCCATAACTAACACCTCACACCAAAAATGTATACTAATTGGTGCCATCACTCCCGATATAGACGAAAAAAAAGCAGCCGAATACATTGATGAATTAGAATTCTTGGCACAAACAGCTCATTTAGAATGCAAACAAAAATTCTTTCAAAAAATCAACACCCCCAACTCCAAGACATTTATTGGAGAAGGTAAACTTAAAGAGATTAAAAGCTATATCAGTGATAACGATATTCCAATTGCAATTTTTGACGATGAACTCAGTGGTACACAACTTAGAAATATAGAAGCTATTTTAAAATGTAAAATTTTAGACAGAACCAACCTTATTCTTGATATTTTTGCCATAAGAGCCCAAACCGCATATGCAAAAGTGCAAGTAGAATTGGCTCAATATGAGTATATGTTACCGCGTCTTACACGTCTTTGGACACATTTAGAACGCCAACAAGGTGGAATAGGCATGAGAGGTCCCGGTGAAAAAGAACTTGAAACGGATAAACGAATTATAAAAAAAAGAATTGCGTTGCTAAAGGAACAATTAAAAAAGATAGACATTCAGATGAATACCCAGCGTCAACAAAGAAAACAATGGGTAAGAGTGGCTTTAGTTGGCTACACAAATGTCGGAAAATCTACATTGATGAATCTTCTTAGCAAATCGGATGTTTTTGCTGAAAACAAATTATTTGCAACACTTGATACTACTGTAAGAAAAGTAGTCATAAATAATGTGCCTTTTTTACTTTCTGATACAGTCGGCTTTATTAGAAAACTTCCGCATCACCTAGTAGAATCGTTTAAATCTACTTTAGACGAACTAAAAGAAGCTGATATTATTTTACATGTTGTGGACATTAGCCATAATGCTTATACAGAGCACATAAAAGTAGTAAATAAAACTCTTTTTGACTTGGGAGTAATGGACAAAACCATTATCCAACTATTTAATAAATCAGACCTATTGTCAAATGAAGAATTGCATAGAGCTAAAAATGAGCAATCTTTCCTTCAAAATAATCCTGTTCAAGAGCAAGAAAGCCTTTTTATTTCGGCTTTAAAAAAAGAAAATATCGATTTACTTCGCGAAACTATTTATCAAAAAGTTAAGGAGATACATAGAAAACGTTATCCTTTTGAAAATTTTTTGTATCCTGATAATTAATTTTTTGTATATTGCAAAAAAAAATATCATGATAAAAACCATTATTGCCGACGACGAACAAGATGCTATAAATATACTGAGCGAAGGAATAAAACAATGCTGTCCAAATATAGAAATAATAGCATTTGCAAAAAATGTAACCGAATTAGAGCAACTCATATTATTACATAAACCAAATCTTATTTTTCTTGACATTCAAATGCCCGGAGGAAGTGTATTTGAGATGCTTGATAGAATAAAACCTATCACATTCGAAATTATTTTTGTTACTGCTTATAATCAATTTGCCATACAAGCTCTTAAACGTAATGCCATCGATTATCTGTTAAAACCAATTGATATAGAAGAACTTAAAGAAGCTGTTAAAAAAGTAAATTTAAAATTAACTGAAAAAGAGATAAATCAAAACAAGATTAACGACTTAATTAATGAAATATCCGGAAAACAGAATAAAATAGCTATAACAACCTATGAAAAAACTATTTTTTTAAAAATTTCGGACATTGTTCGTATTGAGGGGGACGGCAATTATGCAAGAATTATTACAAACGAAAATGACAACTATTTCATTTCAAAAAAATTAAAAGATTTTCAAGAACAACTTCCTCCATCTATATTCTTTAGAGTTCATAATTCCTTTCTGATTAATATAGAATACGTAAAATCTATTTTAAATAAAGATTCAGCCATTATAATGACGGACAATACGGTTATTCCGGTTTCACGAAAAAAAAGAGATGAATTTTTAGAGCTTATGTCAAAACATTGTTCTTAATTTACCAACTATACAATAACAACGACAAACTACATATTGTTATTAACCATCTGTACATTTATTATTGACAAAAAGTGTTTTTAAGTATATCTTTACATTAAAAATCATTACCATTTTGGAAAAACTACTCGAAGACGGATCAAGATTTTACCTAAAAGGTAATTTTAAAAGAGCAATTGATTGTTTTTTAAAGGTATTGGAAAATGAACCTAATAACACAAAAGCACTTTTCTACTTATCTATTGCCTACATGGATTTAAATAAATATAACGAAGCAATAGAAGTAATAGATCGCTTGATTAAAATTGAACCTGACAACGCCTTAGCTTATAAAAACAGAGCACTTATTAAATACTCTCAAAACAAAGAAAAAGAAGCGATGGCCGATTATAAAGTATTTGTAAAACTTTCGCAAAAAGAATAAGATTTAATTTTTATCACTATTTTTGCTTTCGACATTTTTAAAATGAAGCAAAAATATCTTTCTATATTTTTTCTTTTTATATTCGTAACTTCTCTTTTTAGTTCGTATTTATATTTTGTTTTTCTTCAATATAAGGTAAAAGGCGAAATAGAACAGGTTATAAAAAATAAAACGTTTTCTTTTAAAGAGATTAAGCTATTTATATATAATGATGTAAAAAAAGACATATACTGGTATGAGCCAAACCATGAATTTTCATATCAAAACAAAATGTTTGATGTAGTATATATAGAAAAAAAAGATAATGTTTTAACTAACATTTATGCAATTGAAGACAAAAAGGAAACAAATGTTATTTTCGATTTTTTAAAAACCACAAATCATTGCAGTAGTTTAAAGTTTTTCAACTATTTTATTTATCATTTTATCTTAGAATTAAACGATAAAATATATTTTTATCATTTTACAGTATTAAGCAAATTTTACCTTAACATTACGTTTTTATATAAAAATATTTCATTAAAATTAATTGTTCCTCCTCCCAAAGCTCTAACTGTTTTCTAGTTTTATTTTCAAATTCATTTATTATTAATCATTAATTTTATTATTATGAGAAAGATATTACTTTTCATAGCATTTTGTTATTCCATTCATTCAAATAGTCAAACATTAATAAACATTTTTGATAAAACAAACTTTCAACCGATAGAAAACGTTCATGTTTTTATAAACAACCAACCAGTAGGGACGACCAATCATAAAGGACAAATAAAAATAAACACAAAAGCAGGTGACCAATTAACATTTAATCACATATCGTATGAAAGCAATACAATAAAATACGAAGAAATAGTGAATAAAAATTTTAAAATTTATTTAACACAAAAAACCAACTTATTAAAAGAATACACTGTATCAGCAACGCGTTTTGAATCGGAAAAAAGAAATACGGCACAAGCCATTTCAATTATCGATAAATATGACAACGAAAAATTTCAGTCTCAAAACACCGCCGAACTAATACAAAATTCGGCTTATGCTTTTGTTCAAAAAAGTCAAATGGGTGGTGGAAGCCCTATTATTAGAGGATTTGAGGCTAATAAAGTTTTATTAGTTATTGATGGAATTAGAATGAACAATGCCATTTATAGAGGCGGACATTTGCAAAATATAATAACGGTTGATCCACAAACACTCAATAATGTTGAAATATTAGAAGGTCCCGGTTCGGTACTATATGGAAGCGATGCATTAGGCGGAACTATATACATGCAAACAAAGCAAGCCATCTTAAATGATAGCTCAACGTTTGCAACTAATGGTAACATGTTTATAAAAACGGCCACTGCAAATAAAGAAAAAACAGCTCATATTGAAGTTAATATTGCTAATAATAAAATTGCTTCACTTACAAGTATTTCTTATTCAAATTTTGATGATTTAAGACAAGGGAATAACAGAAACCCATTTTATGGCGACTGGGGAAAAAGATTATTTTATGTTGAACGTATTAATAATAAAGACAGCATGTTTGTAAATAGTAATCCTAATATTCAAAAAGGCTCTGGCTATGCTCAATATGATATAATGCAGAAATTATTATACAAAGTAAACAGTAATTTACAAGTATTAGCAAATATTCAATACTCCAATTCTTCTGATGTTCCAAGATACGACAGATTAACACAAATGTCGGGTTCATTGCCAAAATATGCCGAATGGTATTATGGCCCACAAAAACGAATTTTAACTTACTTACAACTTGAACAAAATAAAACTTGTATTTTATATGATAAAATGCGAATTACACCCTCATATCAGAATATTGAAGAAAGCCGTCATGATAGAAAGTTTAACAAAACCAGCTTAAATCATAGAATTGAAAAACTTGACATCATTGCTTTAAATGGTGATTTTTTTAAAACCATACAAAAAAATACCATCATCTATGGAGTAGAAAGTTCTTATGAAAAAGTTAACTCTACCGCCAATACTGAAAATATCTTAACAAACATATCTACACCTTTGGATACACGCTATCCCGATGGCGGATCGAAAATGCAAAGAGCTTCTGTTTTTATTAATCATTCTTATCAAATATCAGAAAAGTTTTCTTTTTACGAAGGCATTAGATATAATATATCTTCTCTTGAATCGAAATTTATTGACACCACATTCTATCACTTCACATTTGATAAAATAAAACAAAAAAATGATGCAATTACTGCAAATGCAGGCATGGTTTATAAAATTGCACCGTTCTTTCAATTAAATTTAAATTACTCAAGTGGCTATAGGACTCCAAATGTTGATGATTTAAGTAAAATTTTTGAATCTGTTCCAGGAATGGTTATAATGCCAAACGAAAATCTAAAACCAGAATACACACATACAATAGATTTTGGATACAAAACAAATATTCAAAATAATTTTATCTGGGCAACCAATGTTTATTATACATTTTACAATAATGCCATTACAACTGAGCCGGGAACATTTAATGGACAAGATTCCGTAATGTACAACGGTCAACTTAGCAAGGTTTTAACTAATGTAAATAAAACAAAAGCTTATTTGTACGGTATAAACAGCCAAATTTCGATTTCTTTAAATTCAAATTTAAACTTTATAGGAAATGTTAATTATACTTATGGTAGAATAGAAACAGACAGCACCGACTATCCACTTGACCATATTCCTCCTGTTTATGGTAAAATCGGCTTTCAATACAAAACAAAACGATTGAACAGTGAAGTAAATATGATGTTTAATGGTTGGAAATTTACTAAAGACTATAATATGTTTGGCGAAGATAATTTTACTTATGCTACTAATTATGGAATGCCTTCTTGGATAACGTTTAACTTTTACGCATCATATCAAGTTCACAAAATTTTTCAACTAAACGGTGGGATTGAAAATATTTTAGACCAAAACTATCGTGTTTTTGCTTCGAACATAAGTGCACCCGGCAGAAATTTTAAGTTTGGAATAAAATTTATTTGGTAAATTCTTATCAACAAACGAAGACAAACTGCCACATTTTTGTGGCTGTTTTACAATAATCTGCTTGACACACCTGATTTCATTGGCATATAGCGAGCAGAAATTTCAAATCCACCTCTACCGGAACTAACTCTGGTTAAACTGGAAGTATTAATATCATAGCTAATTCCAAATGCAAATTGTCCCCATTCTAGTTGAGTCATTAAAACTATAGCATCTCCAAACCTATAAAAGGTCCCAACATTTAACATTCGAGCCAAAACATAATCGGTATATTTAGATGACTCCTGAAGTTTATATTTTACTAAAGCACCGCCATAAAACATTTTAGAAGGCCCTTGAAAGGCTGCTATAAAAGATGGAGAAATTTGCATATTTGAGTTTTTAATACCGTAAGATAAGGTACTGTGTAAAACAAATCTCATGTATGATTTATCGTTGTAATCAAAACTTAAATTGGGCTTGTTTAAATGAAAGACTGAAACGCCAACCTGAACACCAAAATTATCGTTCGATGACAATGTTGTCGCTCCCTTTCCGTAACTCCACTGAACCCCTGTAGATAAATCAATGTTATTTGTACGTTCATTTGACATTTGTTCTCCGCTTGATAAGCCGGGATTATATACGAGTCCATCATACTGCTTATCCCACGACAAAGCACTATAATCGATATGTCGTTGCATAAAAGCAGTGCCTATTCCGGCTGAAATATTCTGACTATTTGAAATAGGAACTTTGGCTGCAATATTGACGCCTCCAAGAAATGTATTTAAATGAGCACCGCCGGCTCTATCGTTCATAATAAAGAGACCCAATCCCAACGAAGAAGATCTATTACTGGAAATGATCTTTGAATCAGCTGAAGCCATAACGGTTGTAAATGGATCGGTTACACTTCTCCATTGTTGTCTGTAATTTAAATTAGACCTAATATCGTATTGAGCTCCGGTGTTGGCTGGGTTTAGTGTTATTGGTGATTCCAACGGTTGCGATAGTATTACATCTTGAGATTTCGCATTAAATACATATAAAACCAATACAAACAAAGAAGTTATTTTAATTGTATTCATAAGTTATCGAACTAAAGTTATATTACCTTTTTGATTTATAATAACACCATTATAATATTCTGCCTTTAAAACATAAACAAACACACCCGTATCTAAGGCTTTACCTCTGAATGAACCATCCCATCCATTATCCGGATCTGTGCTTTCAAAAACTTTTTCACCCCACCTGTTAAAGACCATAAAACTCATCGATTTAACACACTTTCCACGAACATATAGCACGTCGTTATTTCCGTCTCCATTTGGACTAAAGGCAGATGGGACAAATGTCTCACCGCATTCTTTATCAACCGTAACTACGACACAAGCCGTATCGGAGCATCCAAATGTATTGATACCCTCAACACAATACTCTATGGTTTCAGAAGGGCGAGTATTAGGATTATTACACGAACTACATGACAGATAAGTTACAGGTGTCCAAATATAAGTATTTGCACCGGATACCTGAAGAGGAAGCGACATGCCTATGATTATGGTCGTATCGTGAGTTATCGTCAAATTAGGTTTGGGATCTACATTTAAAGTAAAGTATGCTGTATCGGAACAAATGTTTTTTATTGCAATAACAGAGTATGTTGTAGTCTGCATTGGCATGACCTCAATATTTTGAGAAGTTTCAGTTGTGTTCCATATATACGAGTCACCTCCTGAGGCTGTTAACGTAACTACATCTTGTTGACAAATTCTATTGATACCCGAAATCTGGGCAATCGGAAGTTCATAAACCGTAATGGTAAAATCTGTCGTATTTTTACATTGATTTGTATCTGTACCCAAAACAGTATAAGTAGTAGTGGTTGAGGGGGCAATGGAAATACTATCTCCGGTTAAATTAACTGGACTCCAATCATACGTATGTGCTCCATGAGCTGTTAGTGTAATACTGTCACCAAAACAAATAGGATGATAACCAGTAACTGAAACCAAAGGCAAGGGATATACTACTAACGTTGCTGAATCGGTATTCACACAACCATTCGAATCTATTCCTATTAAAGTTATTTGAGTTGTAGAATCGGGAGACACATTAATATTTTGATCATGGTATCCCCAAGGAACCCAAGTATATGTAGTTGCACCAAAAGCAGAAATACTTATGCTATCATATCTACAAATAGGGTGCACTCCGAAAATACGAACAGGAGGTAAAGGATAAACAACTACTTGAGAAGTATCGCTATTAACACAGCCATTTGTATCGGTACCAACAACAATATAATCAAATGTTTGAGGAGGATTAACATGAATAGTATTGGTGGTGTCTAACGTGTTCCACAAATAATGTTCAGCATTAATTGCCGTTAAATCAATATAATCGCCATAACAAATAGGGTGAGCTCCAACAATTTGAACAGTTGGAAGTGCATATACAACAACGGTGGCTGTATCTGTATTTTTACATTGATGAAAATCAGTGCCTTCAACAATAAAAGTAGAGGTTGTATCCGGTGAAAATTGTTGAATGGAACCATTCAACGTATCAGGATACCAAACATACGTTAATGCACCCATTGCATTTAATGTAATACTATCTCCAAAACAAATTGGATGAGCACCCATAATTTGAACATTTGGTAAGGTATATACAACCACCTCGGCACTATCTACGTTCTTACATTGATTTGTATCCGTTCCTAACAAAAAATAATTTGTTGTAATGAATGGAGCGACTTGGATGCTATCCGTGAAGAAATTTCCTGGAGTCCACAAATATGTCGTAGCTCCATTAGCATAAAGTTTAATACTATCGCCAAAACAAATAGGATGAGCACCGGAAATAAATACCTGAGGTAAAGGATAAACAACAACTTTTGCAGAATCTATATTTTTACACCCATTGGTATCTGTTCCCAAAACATAAAAAGTGCTTGTTGAATCAGGAGAAACTGAAATACTATCAGCATTAATTACTAAAGGCGACCACAAATAGGTTTGTGCACCGTTTCCATACAACGTTACACTATCTTTATAACAAATAGGATGAGCACCGGAAATACTTACTACTGGAAGCGAATGAACAATAATTTGAACAGAATCTATGTTTTTACAATTATTCGTATCGGTTCCAAGTAAATAATAATTTGTTGTTACTTGTGGTGCCACATCCACAGAATCGGTATTCGCAATAATGGGTGACCAACTATAACTTTGAGCACCATTGGCATATAATCGAATGGTGTCTCCAATACAAATTGGATGATAGCCAGAAATTTGTACAGGAGGTAAGGGATACACCGTTATAAATGTATCTGTATTGTTTGTGCACGTCATATCGTCGGTAATGGTTAACGAATAAGTTGTTGTAGAATTGGGAGCCACATGAATAGAATCGGTAGTTTCATTTGTACTCCATAAATAATTTACAACATCATCTCCGTGACCATACAACCAAGTAGAGTCAAAATTACAAATAGCTTGTTGAGAAGAAGTGATGTTTACATTAGGAATCACACATTTATCAAATTTAGCAATAAAGACATCCCATGTACCACCACCATGGTTTGGCTGGAAAAAGGCACCATTTCCTAAATCATTTGTCAATAATGTATTCGTAATGTAGCCTGTTAAATAAACGGCATCATTCGTAACGGATAGTTTTCTCCCTTCACTACTATTTCCGGAAAAATAGCTCTTCCACTGTCTTTTACCATTTTGTTTAAATTTTCCGATAAAAATGCTTTTAGGAGTAGGCTCAAAAAAACCGGGTGTTCCATTATTGTACAATGGCAATCCTGAAGAAACAATTCCACCCGTTACAAAAACACCAAAATTATCTCCTTTAATATCTCTAATATCATCGCGTTGTGGCCCACCATAATAGGTACTCCACATAAGCTGCCCGTTTAAATCAAATGAAGCAATTAAACCATCATATGTTCCGCCTCCATACGTTGTTTGAATATAAGCTCCATTGCCAGGGTCAAAAATCGGGAAATTAGAATTGGAATTTGTGGACCCCACAATCCATAATTTATTATTGGCTACACAAATGCCTCGTATATCCTCTGTAGCATTGCCACCAAAATAAGTGGACCACTCCAAGACACCGTCTTCTGTAAAACGGCATAACAGCGCATCCGTCAATCCCCCATTATATGAACTATCACAATAAGCCCCGTTTAATGGATTTACAATAGGAGCATCTAAATCCTTTACATTTAATGCAAGAAATAAATGAGTAGGGCTGCAAGCTATTTGATTCCATCCATTTCCTATTCCAACGCTTGCAGAACTAAAATACGTGCCCCAACTTAAACTATTATCAATAATATTAAATTTAGCTATATAAACATTTTCATTATTATTTGAAATTGATTGCTGCCAAGCTCCATTTCCAGGATCAACTAATGGGAAGTCATTGGAACTGCCAGTAACAAATGTAAAGATTGCATTGTTTGTATTTGCAATATTAGGAGTTTCATCAGAATACATTCCACCAAAATACGTTGACCATAATAAATTACCTATTAAATCAAATTTAATAATGAAGCCATCTGCATAACTTGCATTACCCAATGTATCTTTATAAAATGCACCATTTCCGGGATCAAAAGAAGGCATATCAGACGACCATGTTTGAGAAGAAATGTAAATAAATTGATTATTTACAATTGTTGGTTTTGCTTTCACGTCATTTCCAGTTCCTCCATAATAGGTTACCCACTGTAATAAAGCCTGATCTGAAAATTTTGCAATAAACAAATCGTTATTTCCCGAATTAGAACCTGTAAAAAAAGCACCACCACCCGGATTTAATGTTGGGAAATTATTTGAACCTGTTTGACCTGCAACTACAACAATATTCCCATTTGCAGCAATCCCCTCGGCAACATCATCATTTGCACCACCAAAATACGTGCTCCACAAAAGGAAAGGATCTATTATTAATTCTTGGTTTGTATTATACTTATCTATATCAAATGTTAGAATATTGGATTCCTGTAGTTTCCATTTAATATCAATGGTTTTATTTTGCTGATAAGCATAGGGGGCTTTTTCTGTAATTTCACCTAAAACATTAACAACAGAAATACTTCCATCATTATTTTGAACTACCGGATTTGAAAACTTATATTGAGCTTTAATTTGATTAGGATTCGCTTTTGGTGAAACAATAAAATCATATTTCAAATCACCTTTTTCATTAAAATAAATTTTAAAATCAATGCCATCGTAAACATTCTTAAACATCAATGTCTGGAAAGCATTAACATTCATTATACCCTTAGGACAATGAGCATAAAAAAAATTATAATGCCATGGTACTTGTTCTGACTCAACTGCACGAGAAAAATCAGCATCAATATAATCGACATCTATACGTTGCCAATTTGTTTTTTTTAAAACGGGATAATCGTCATTCGCATTTTCTTGATATTCATTTTTCAGAAAAACGTAGGATAATCCTGTTTTTCTTATATACAGCATTGCATTAGGTGTTGATACATAATAAAGGACATCTGTTACCGGAGTATTTGTTTGGATAGAAGCTATTTGTCCAACATTTTTAATAAATGCTCTGGTAGGAATAGTTAAATCACGGTTTTCAACATTAGCGAACGTATATAAATTAAAAATAGTTAATATAGAAATTAGCAAAGAATAAAACTTAAAACTCATAAAATACTTTTTTTAAGGACGTGTTTCTAAATAAAAAAGTTGCGTAAAAATAATAATTAGTATGAATATTAATACACGTCTTTTTCTAGATTAAAATATATCCAATAAACCTTTGGATTCCCATTCCTTATCCCAAAAAATGTTTTTGAAACATAAAATTGTTGATGGTCAGGATTCCAAAAATATGTTTTTACTTTAATAGAATCTAAAGGATACTTAAAATCCGGCAAAAATAAAGAGGTAGTTACAGGAATCCATTTTGACTTAGGAACGTCTTTTTCTGATATTACGACACCTTGCCATAGCAATGTACTATCTTTTTCGATGCTGGCAACCAAATGAGCATTGCCTTTATAATTTTCGGGCAAATAAACCCATGCACTAATATCAACTATTTGTGAATGCTTTTTTATTTCATTATTGTTTTGAAACTCGAACTGAACATCAAACTCCTGAAGAGAATCCACCACATAATATGTTTTACCTATTGAATCAATTTTACAATTTGCAGTACTAAAATGCCAAGCACTTTTCTCATTGAATGAATTAAAATTTAAATATGTATAACCTGTATAAATGGTCGAATTCTTTTTTAAAATTCTAATTTCGCCTTGGTCTAAAAATTTATGCATTTCCATATAGGGGAAATATTCATGACAAAGAGCAAACAAAGAAGGTGAATCATTTGTTACTGTTGAAATAACAACTGTTTTATATTTTGGATTCTCTAATAAATCATACACGTCTTTTTTACTTTTCAATAAATATGGATAAATAATATTTGCAGTATTTTTCACACCGAGTTTTTGCTGATAATAAAAACCTATATTTCGAGGGAATCCGCATAATATCAATGTTGAATCGTTTTGATGATCTTTAATTTCTTTAAAAGCTTCTTTGTATATAGATTTGTAAAAATTGTGATAATAATTTCTGGTAAATATCAACGAATAAATGAGCAATATTGACCATATAAAAGATATCACATAAATATACTTCTGTTTTACTTGATTAAGAAAACTAAAAATAAAAATGAAAAAAAATGGAACAGAAAAAATCAAAACAGAGTATTGTAAAACAGGTGCACGATATATAGAATAAAAATAACCTATCATTGAAGAACTTACACCTAAATAAAAGGCTATAAATTGCTGTCTCGAAAATTGAAATTTGCTCTTTATAAAACGCATTAAAATCCAAAACAAGAATATAATAAAACAGCATAAAACCCATACGTTAAAATGGGTTAAATACCATATAAAATCGACAAAGAAACTAATCTCAGGTTTACCAAGCCATCCCAATCCCTGTAAGCTAAGTTGATGTAAGAAAATATAAATATGTGGAAGAAAAAGAAGAAGTATAATAAACAGTGACCCGATATACCATTTAAAATAATCTCGTTTTAAATATAAAAATCCAAGAAAACTTATCAAAACAACCATTAATAGAGAAAAATAATGATTATAACTACATAAAACGGCTCCTAAAACAAAACCTAATGCATTTTTTAGCATTAACTTTTTATTTCCGTCTGAACAAAACAAAAATCGATACCAATACAATATCATTAATAAAGTAAAAAATAATCCACTTATATAGGGGCGTGCAATTTGGCTATACATAATAAAATATTGCATAAAGGCTAATGTGGATGTAGCAAGTATAGCAACGTTTTCAGAAAACCATTCTTTTGCTATTTTCCATATTAACCATATCGAAGCCAATCCCATCAATAAAAAGGGTAGCTTAATCCAAAACTCGGAAAAGCCTACAATTTTAACCCAAAAATATAAAAACACTTGAATTCCGGCAGGATGACCATCGGGCATAACCCCCTGCTCGATAAGTTGACGAAATGAATTAAATTGAGTTCTAAATAAAGCACTAAATTCATCGTGTGTAAACGGGATGTTTGTAAAATTCCAACAACGCAAAATAATTCCAACAACAAAGATTAAAATGAAAACTAAATTTGTTTTTTTTATGAATAATTTTAAAGAAAACATTTCTTAAACAATATTAACTTCCATTTCAAGTTCAACGTCAAATTTTTCAGATACGTTTCGAACTATCATTTTTGCAAATTCAATAATTTCTGTTGTTGTTGCTCCACCGTAGTTAACTATAACTAATGGTTGATTAACATAAGTTCCAACATTTCCTTTTTTAAAACCTTTTAATCCGGCATGTTCAATTAACCATGCAGCAGGAACCTTTATTTTTTGATTTGCAGCACTAAAAAAAGGAATTTCCGGATAGGATTGTTTTAACTGTTCAAATTTTTCTGTAGAAATTATTGGATTTTTGAAAAAACTTCCTGCATTACCCAAAACACTTACATCAGGCAATTTCGCTGTTCTTTGCTGAATAACAATGTTTCGTATATTCTCCAGTGAAAGGGTTTTATTTTCAATAAATGATTTTATATTGCCATAGTTTAACACCCAATTATGGTTTCTTTTTGTTAGTCTATAAGTTGAATCTAAAACAATCCACTGCCCATTTTCCTTATGCTTAAAAAAACTATCTCTATAGCCAAAAGCGCACTCTTTATTACTAAACTCTTTTACACTAAAGTCTGTCAAAGACAATGCATTTAAACGTTGCAGGGTGTCTTTAATTTCCGTTCCGTAAGCTCCAATATTTTGAATAGGGGCAGCTCCTGCAGTTCCCGGAATATAAGACAAGTTTTCTACGCCCCCATAATTGTTTTCGACGCAATACCGCACAAAGTCGTCCCAATTTTCGCCCGCATTAACGGTTATCCAAATATAATCATCGTCTTCTTTAATTATAGATATCCCTTTAAAACAAATTTTAAAAATAACCTCAGGAATAGTTAAAAACAACACATTACTACCACCACCCAATATATAAAAAGAGCCATTGAAACAACCTTTTTCCTTTGCGGTATATATGTCAGATAACGATTCTATTTCAATTAAAGAAGAGGCGTTAACATCCACACCAAAAGTATGAAATGACTTTAACGAAATATTATTAAGAATTTTCATTACTTTGAAATAATTATAAAAGATGGAAAATGGTCTGAATACCCACCCATAAAAGTAGTACCCACATATGTTCTAAAAGGATAACCAGCAAACTGACCCTCTTTTTGCATTAAATATGGTTTATTAAACACGCCTGCTTTTATAAATTTATACCCACCAATGCTTTTACTAATTAAGGGATACGAAACAATAAATTGATCGAATAAATTCCATTTATCGTTATATGCTAAGCTACCAATTCCTTTCTTTTTAAAAAGCTCATACATCGGATTATATAGTCCATAATTTTT
Source organism: Bacteroidales bacterium (assembly GCA_035371305.1). Lineage (GTDB taxonomy): Bacteria > Bacteroidota > Bacteroidia > Bacteroidales > GWA2-32-17 > Ch61. The sequence continues at coordinate 14,497 of DAOOWN010000005.1, read as the reverse complement.
TGTACTTTCTTTTGTTTTTTGAGCTCCTATATGCTTAATAATACTTGCATTTGTGGGGTCATCGTTTAAATCTCCCATGATTATAATTTTTGCTGTACTGTCTGTTTTGTATATCGAATCTACTATATGACGACAAAGCTTTGCAGCAGCTTCTCTCATGGGAGCACTGCGTTTTTCGCCTCCCCTACGCGAAGGCCAATGATTTACAATAAAATGAACCACTTCACCATCTAAAATTCCCGAAACCAAGAGTTGGTCACGAGTGTTAAAATCCGGTTTATCGGGAATTATCAAAGGATATGCTTTAGAATTAACAACTATAAAACGATCTTTTTGATAAATAAGTGCAACATCTACACCTCTTTCGTAACGACAATCGTAATGCTCAAAGCCATAATTAAAAATTTTTAAATTCTGACTATTGATTAAGTCCTGTATTACTTGCTTGTTTTCGATTTCGCACATCCCCATAACAGTTGGACATTTAAATCCATTTTCATCACCTATTTCCTTAATAACCTTTGAAATATGCTCTAATTTAATATTATATTTTTCTGTATTCCAGTGGTTTTCGGCTTCGGGAGTAAATTCATCATCTTTTGTTTTAGGATCGTTTATTGTATCGTAAAAATTTTCGAGGTTATAAAAAGCGATTAAGGCACTTTTACTTTTATTCTGGCTTTTTAAGCTAAAAAAGCTTAATACTAATAAAAAGGACAAAAAAGTTAAACGGCACATAATTTTCTATTTTTTTAATTGAATAAATACTCCTAACGGTAATTTTTTTTCGTAACGATCTTTTAAAAATAACTCACCCGCCTCAAACTCATTTGTTTTAAAAATTGAAGCGATTAAGTTTTCTAATACGAGAACAGAAAGTCCTAACGAATAAACATTAAGTATCAAAAAGAAATTATCTTTATCAGCAATTTCAGCTATATTTTTTAAAATTTCATTTATATCGCGTTCCAATTTCCAATCCTCACCGTTAGGTCCATGTCCAAATGCCGGAGGATCGAGAATTATTCCATTATATTTTTTACCTCTTCTCATTTCGCGTTTCACAAACTTTGAGGCATCATCAATCATCCAACGAATAGAAGATATGTCATTCATCTTGGCATTGCCCGATGCCCAATTTACAATTTGTTTTACGCTATCTACATGAACCGTACTTGCCTTTGCTTTTGCCGCAACAATACTTGCCGCTCCAGTATATGCAAAAAGGTTTAACACATTCAAACCCGTTTTTTTTTGACATTGATTATAAATAAATTCCCAATTAACAGCTTGCTCCGGGAAAATACCAACATGTTTAAAACCGGTTAATGCTAAACGAAATGAAATACTATTCGCATCATTGCCATTTAAAGGATATTTTATTTCCCAACTATCAGGCATTGATTTATATTTTTTCCACTGTCCTGAATTAGCGGATGTAGGTACAAATTCAACATGTGCTTTTTGTTTCCACCCATCAATATCCTCGTGTGAATCCCAAACAGCCTGAGGTTCTGGTCGAATCGTAATAAAATTACCAAATCGTTCTAATTTCTTAAAACGACCACTATCGATAAGTTCGTAATCCCTCCAATATAGCGGTGTAAATATTTTCATTATTTATCCTTCAAGATATTTAAAATCTTTTATTTCATTAAATTTCTCAAAATCTTTAACACAAGAAGGATGTTTTAATATACTTTCAATACTAACTTCAGGAATTTCTTTTTCAACAATGCCGTTTCTAATAAAAATCAAATTAAAACCTAATTCGTTAGCACCGACTAGTCGGTATCCTTTTTTTCTTGCTAGATTTACCATAGCTACTGGTGAAGCGCCATGATATAATGGGTGAATTCCGGGGAAACAATAATTTGAGTCATAAGGAACAACAATATTATTATAACCAAAAACATTATTTGTCTCTATCATTACAACTTGTGGAGAAATTACCGTAATAGCATCCCAAATCCAATAATCGTTTCCATCAATATCAATTGAAAGAAAACCAATTTCGCCACTAATATCTGCTGATTTAATCAACTCATTAATGTTTTCCCTTGTTATAAATGAGCATATAAATTTAGGTTTGTCAAACCATGGATGTGGATATTTGGAAAAAAAACGCTTCCCTCTGTTTATACTATTTTTATTACCATCTATAAATAAACCATTCCAACCAAAATGAAAATACAAATTTGCAGAATTACTATTAACACCATCATCAGAACCAAATTCTACAAATGTTTTATTTGTCATACCAATTATTGAGAAAATAAACAGCAATTTACCATCTTCTTCAAATTGTGAAAAATTCCTAAAACCTGTTTCTGTTAATTTGGGAATATTATTATTTTTTATACTATCTCGATAATAATGAAATAGTTGACGTTGCTGAATTCCAACCAAAGTATTCATCTTTGATTGAACTTTAAAAACAAGAAAGTATTTTTTTAAAAACCTTTTTAAGAAGGTAATCATTTTATCATATTTTTAGCAAAGGTAGCGATTATGTTGTAATTTTTTTCTACCTTTGAAATCAAAATTATTTTTCTATGGCAAGAAATCAGGAAAATGAAATGTATTCTAATTCAATTAACATTATTGGGAATACTACAAATATAGTCGGAGATATAATAAGTGAAAGCGATATTCGCATTGATGGAAACATTAAAGGCACCATTCAAACAAAAGGAAGAGTTGTAATAGGACAATCCGGTATTATTATCGGAAATATTATTTGTCAAAATGCGGAAATTAGTGGAACAGTTGAAGGAAAAATTAACACTACCGAGCTGTTGTCTCTTAAAAGCACTTCAAACATCAAGGGCGAAATCTATACAGGAAAATTAGCTATCGAACCCAATGCTATCTTCTCCGGAACGTGCAAAATGGGAGAATTTACATCTTCAAATGAAGATTAATAAAAAAAGTAAAGATTATTTAAACAGTTATGCACGCTATTCGAGTCTTGCTATGCAAATGGGATTGATAATAGCAGGCGGAATCATTGGCGGATATTTGATTGACAATCAAATTAATTGGAAATTCCCATTGTTTACCGTAATGTTTTCATTTCTATCGGTTGCACTTGCCATTTATATTGCCATTAAAGATTTGACTAAAAAATGAAACATCTTTTTTCTAAAGAAAATAAAATTTGGATCGTTTTTTTGATAAACCTTGTATTAAGCCTATTAATTATACTTTTAATAGCTCCGTCTATTTGGTTTATATCTGCCATCTCTTTTTACTTTTTTATTATCAGTTTGATAAGTTCTTTATACCTTGAAAAAAAGCTAGAATCGGCTCCTAAAAGATTTATTAGTCAATATATGTTAGTAAGTATGATTCGTCTTTTATTACACATTATTTTACTTGTTTTTCTGTTCCTTTTTTTCATCGATCGTTTTTTAATAGCAGGAATCTTTTTTTTAAACTACATAACATCAACCATTTTTGAGGTATCTCAATGGTTAACGTCGAAAAATAAATCTTAGACATTTTGATTTATTTTTTATGTACATTTGCCTTGAATGAAACGTCCCATTTACTATATTAAAAACCTCCGTTTTTCGATACAAAAAGGGTTTGTTGTTTTGTTTTCTTGGCTTATTAATTTTTTATCAAATTCTATTTTTGCCATCTCGTTTTCAGTTGTAGCTTTAACCATATACCGACTTGGCTTTCCACATAATGACACCAGGGATATTTTTATTCAAAATACCATTCTAAATTTTCAAATCATTCTTCTGTTCTCATTCTTAATACGTTTTTTTATTCTAATTAATAAAAAAGCTGCTATTCGGATCGTTTTGGGTGAATTTACGTTAATGCTGATATTATCCGTATTTTTAGTTGAGCACTTTTTTTTTCCTAACTATTTCAAACAGATTCTTACAAATTGGTACCAATTATTTGAAACAATTTATCTAATAGGTATTAATAGCATTATCTTTTTAATTGAATTTTCTAAAAAAAGTTTAAGTTTTTTAAAAGGAATTAACCCATCACTCCTATTTCTTTCTAGTTTTATTTTAATTATACTAATTGGCTGTCTTTTGTTAATGCTCCCATCGGCAACAACAAATGGAATAAGCATTACAGATGCATTTTTCACTTCTACCTCGGCTGTTTGCGTAACCGGTCTCACAACTATTGATACAGCAACAAGCTTTACTTTTTTTGGTAAAACCATCATTATGCTACTTATACAAATTGGTGGTCTTGGGATCATGACATTTACGACATTTTTTGGACTTTTTTTTAGTGGTTCCAGCTCATTTAGCAATCAATTAATAATAAAAGATCTTATAAACTCAGAAGCTATTTCCGAGATTTTTAAAACCTTAATCAAAATTATTCTTTTTACATTAATCATTGAAGGAATTGGTTTTTTAATGATATGGTTTTCATTGGACCCTCATATGCATTTTTCGACTGATAATATTAAGTACTCCATCTTTCATAGTATTTCCGCATTTTGTAATGCAGGATTTAGCACCAAAAGCTTAGGTTTAATGGACCCTACTACTTCAAATAATTATCTTTTACATACCATTATTGCTTTTTTGATAATTCTTGGTGGAATCGGCTTCCCTATACTTTTAAATTATTACAAGCTTTTTAAGCACTTTATTAACAATTTAGCCCGATTGTTACAAGGAAAATCCTATTCTCACAAACCCCATATTATAAATATTAACTCTAGAATCGTGATTATTACTACATTGCTGCTGATTTTGTTTGGAATGATTAGTTTCTATGTTTTTGAGTATAATCATGCTTTGAAAAATTATAGTTGGTACGAAAAAATTTATCTTTCATTTTTTGCCTCGGTTACACCCAGAACAGCAGGATTTAATACCATTGATTATTCACAAGTATTTCCCATTACAGCTTTATTAACTATGTTTTTGATGTGGGTAGGTGCCTCACCTTCCGGTACAGGAGGCGGTATTAAAACAAGCACCTTTGCAATTGCTATTCTTAATATTTTTAGCTTTGCAAAAGGCAAAGGCAGAATAGAAACAAGTAAACGAGAAATTTCATCACAAAGTGTGCGTAAGGCTTTTGCCACCATTCAATTGTCGTTATTGGTAATAGGAATAGCCATAACACTTGTCTCTTATTTTAACCCCGAACTTGATTTTGAGAAAATAATTTTTGAATGTTTTTCTGCCTTTGGTACGGTAGGTTTGTCAATGGGAATCACTCCGCACTTATCTGTTGCAAGCAAATGGGTCATTATTGTAACCATGTTTTTAGGCAGAGTTGGGACCTTAACACTTTTTGTCGCTTTTATTCGTAAAGTTACAACTGTGCGTTACAAATATCCGATAGAAGAAGTAATAATTAACTAAATATATGAAGATAATTGTCATTGGTTTAGGAAACTTTGGTTCGGCCGTAGCAACAAAATTAGCATTGCTAGGACATGAAGTTATTGGTGTCGATTCTATTGAACAAAGAGTAGAAAACATCAAAGATAAAATAACCTTTGCTATCACTGTCGATTGTACAGACGATGCTGTTTTAAGAACCTTACCATTAAACGAAACAGATATTGTGCTTGTAGCTATTGGTGAAGATTTAGGAGCATCTGTGCTAATTACTGCATTATTAAAAAAACACAATGTAAAACGAATTGTCAGTCGTGCTATTTCTCCCATTCATAAAACAATATTAGAGGCTATTGGTGTTTTAGAAATATTAAATCCTGAGGAAGATTCTGCCAAACGATTTGTAACAAAAATTAATCTCAGAAATGTTATTGATTCTTTAAATATTTCAGAAGAATATGCGGTAATGGAAGTATTAATCCCTCAGAAATATGTTGGAATAAAAGTTTCGGAAGCAGATTTACGTAAAAAATATAACATCAATATACTTACCATCAAGCAAGATATTCAAAAACATATTTTATCGAAAAACATTTATGAGACAAAAATAATAGGAGTTATTTCGCCCGATTATATTTTTCAGGCAAACGATATTCTTATTGTATTTGGTCATGTAGCTGATATAAAAAAATGGTTAGATAAATCATCCATATAATGATAATCAATAATCTTGCAATGATTGTTGCCATTGCTAAAAATGGCGCTATAGGTAGAAAAAATGAATTGCTTTGGCATATACCCGAAGACCTGAAATACTTCAAAGAAACCACTTCCGGACATCCTGTTATTATGGGATGGAATACTTGGCTTTCACTCCCCAAAAAACCGTTGCCGAATAGAACAAACATCATTATTTCATATGAAAACCAATGCTTAGAGGGGTGTATTGTTTTTAATAACATTAAAGATTGTTTAGAATATGTAAAAACTCAAGATACAACTTGCTTTATTATGGGAGGAGCCAGTATTTATAAACAACTCATCGATTACACTAATAGATTATACATCACATGGATTGACGAGGCATGTTACGATGCAGATGTTTTTTTCCCGATAGAAAAGATTGAAGAATTTTCGTTAGTATCTACAAAAAACATGTATAGCGAAAAAACAAAACTTATGTTAAGTTTTAATATCTACGAACGCTAATGCGTAATTAACTCCTCTTCTTTTTTACGAGCAAAGATTGATTTCCAGTAGTTTTTCAACACTTCGTTCCAACTATCAAATTCTTCTCTGTAAAAAACACCTACCCCTTGCGTATAAGGCGATGTGTCTTTTAGTATATTGGTATTGGTGCGGTTAAATCCTTTGGCTCTTAACTTACCTGATTTACTCACTTTAAGTTCCACATCAAAATCACCAATAAGCATAGAAGATTCTGTTTGTGAGCTATTTGAAACCCCTAGATTTGTATTTATGGTAACTCTATCGTTTAATATCTGAGTATTTAAAGCCAACTCTAGCTCTTCATTCGATATCATATCGCCGGGTCTATAATTTACACCCAAATTTACCGTTTTAGATATTTGTGATAACCAATGGTTCAATTGATTCGTTAACAATTCAGAAGAATTGACACCCACAGCATTTGAGTTAGAATACTCCACCGTTTTAACTCCACTTTTAAATGTTTCGGGAGTAACAAATCTATTCAGTACTAACAACGAAATTACTTGTTTGTTAACTTCTTCGTCCGACAATCCGTTAAGAACTCCTTCCACTCTGCTATCGGAGTTGGGAATTTTAATGGCAAAATTGAAAGCCGGATTAAGTAGCTTATTCCTCAAATCGAGCTCACACTCTACCGGGACTCTTGTTTTATAAGTTGAGTCAAGCATTAATTCGTACAAACTGGTTCGTAATTTATAAACGGCTTTAATATCTAAATCAGCATTAAGTGGATCGCCCGAGAATTGAACAGTAGAACCTTGCATTACTTCAAATTTCTTATTAATTACATTTTGTAACGTAAACAAGTAATCTCCTTGACTAATAATATAATTACCGAAAATTAAAAAATCACCTGTTGGTTTTAATTCGAGCCGTAAATTCCCTGTTCCTTGCGACTTTATAATATCACCAACCTTTGAGTCGAAAATTAACTGAACATTTGCCTCGGGAGTTGCCTGAATATTAAAATTTAAACTTAAACCCGAACTTGAATTCGTTGCCAACATCTGCCCTTCTTTATTAACGGGAGTATTTACATTAACAAAGTGAATAAAATTTTGTTGACTCAATTCAGTTCCCGACTCAAGGTTTAAATTAAATTTAGTACCTTTTTCTGTTTGAACATTTGCATTTATGGATATATTGTCTAAAGTGCCAATAATATTAACAAGTCCGGATGAATAAACAGAGCCATAAAACAAATTATTATCCGAATACTTTGTATTTAAAAACAAAAAACGTTTCGTATTTAACAACAAGTCAATATTTACATTTGAAAAAGATTGATGTGTTACCTTTCCTGATATTTGTGCCACATTTCCTTCTTCATCATACAAATCAATAGAAGATATACTGAACGAATTGGAGTTAACCGCAACATCTCCTGTAAAATTATACCGCGTATTTAAATAATTTATCATCAAAGCAGCTTTGGTAAGCCTAATTTTCCCTTCTAACTCAGGTTTATCAAAACTTCCTCTAAAATGCACATTACCCGATGCGGTTCCTCTTACTTCGCTTGCAAATGAACTGATAAAAGGCTCAACAATATTTAAACGCAGTTTATCTAAATTAATATCGGCATTAATTTTACTTTTCTCGTCATAAAAGCCCGAAACGTGGAGTGTGTTAATCGCACCTCTATATGCATCTGCCGTATATAAGAGTTTTTGTTTTTCATCGTCCCATTGTCCATTAAGTTTAAAATCGCCCAATTCTTCGTTGTTCAGCTTTAATTGATTTACCGTAAAATTCGAAACTAATATTGGTTTATGTAAGGCACTTCTTATTGATATATCTCCATTCATTGTGCCTGCAAATGTAAAACCGGATGATTTTATTAGCGGATTCAACAGGTTTAATTGCAATTGGTTGATATTAATATTTAATGTATCATCCATTCTGCTGCCCAATATACCATCTACATAAAAATATTGCTCGTCTTGATTAATTATGGCCTGGTTGATTGAAACAACCGAATCCATTATATCAATCATTCCATCGTTGATATACCATTCCAGCTGATTAAAGTTGAAACGAGAAGGATTAAATGCAATGTTCGCTTTTAATTCTTTATCTTCAAAAAAGAGGTTAGCATTTACGGTTAAATCTCCATCTCCAATTAAACTATCGTTTCTCTGCCAATTTACAAATATTTCGTTTTTATTGTTATAAGTAAAAATAGTTACCTGAGGTTTTTGTAATGCGATATCTTTTGAAAGAAAGAATTTAGAACCGATTAAGTCCGTTTTAAGTTTTTCATTCTGACGGTATATATTTAATTGTGGTTTTATAATGGCAAAGCCAAAAATATTAATAGAATCGGACTCCATTTTTATTTTTATATTTTCTGTTTTATTTAGGTCAATACTTGCCGTTGAGCCATTTGCCATATACAACCAAGGTAAAAAATCACCAATAAAACCTTTATTTTGTATTAAATTAATATCTGCATGAATATTAAAATCTTCATCGGCTTTAAAATGTTTTGGAACATCCGCAATTTTTAATGAAGGCATATAAGTAATAAGTGCTTGCTGAAAATAGAATGGCAAATCGTTAAATTGAAACATACCTTCTATATTCATTTTAGCAAAATCTGATTTAAATAAAATACTTTTTTGTAATCCCGATTGTGTCAATGAAACATGAATATTGTCAGATTCAGCATATATAGAATTATGTTTGTATGTAAGCTGATAAATATCTAAAACCCCATTCATATTATCAAGCTTGTCTCCTTTTATTTTAGAATCGAGCAAAAAGCTTAACTCTATATTTGAGTCTTTTGGTAAAAAATGCAGTTCATTCAACTTAGCATACTTAACATCTGCCATAAAATTAAAAACAGGTTCTTTTTCCGAATAATCAATCTTGCCAAGGAAATCTAAATTGATATTCGGATCTGCTAATTTAAGTGAACCATCAAACATTTTCTCGTTTACAATTCCATCTACCTTAATATCTTTATAATTATAATTATTGAATTCTAATGACTGAAATAATCCGTTTACCTTGGCATTAAATCCATTTTTTTTAATAATTGCATCCATTGAAGCATTCATACTTACAAAACCTATCAATGGATTTGAGTTTATAACCTTACCAATAAAAAAATTGGTTAAAGAAACATTACCATTTACGAAGGTTTGCTTTTTTAATGAATCATACCGAATGCCTGCATCCGATTGAATAATACCCAAATCAGTTTTTAACTTTCCATAAGCAATAAAATCGTTAATAAATCCCGAAAGTTCTCCTTTATAAAAAATACTGCCCAAACTATTTAACAATACGGGTAAATCTAAGTTTTTAGACCCGTCAAAAGGGGGTAATGGGAAATGTGCAAAATCGGATGCTCTTGTTTTCAGAAAATCAAACTTTAAAATCATATAGGAGTTATCAATATCCGGCAAACCATCAATTTCGTAATTCCCTTTTATAAAAGTATTTTTGCTGTACTTAATTAAAAAATCTTTTGTTTTTAACGATGCCAATGGTCCTTTAACTTTACCTGAAATCACTACATGTTGCCTCAAACCATATAAAATGGGAGCAAAACATGCAATATCTTCCGAGCATACTTTAGAAACATAAAAAGACACATCAAATTTCACACGTTGCTCAAAATCGTTAAAATCTTTTAGTGTTTTTGTTTTCAACTTAAAATATAAAGCGCGTATTAAGCTATTCGAAGTTTCTAAATATAAATTATTTAAATGTATCCCCGATTCGGCCAAATAACCTTTTGTATTTAAGCGAACCAATTTTAATCCCGACTTTTCTTCTAACGATATCGAACGTATATTAAAAACAATGCTATCATTCATAACAGCAATGTCTTTCATTTTTATATTTATATGATAAACACTTAGATGATCGAAATCAACTGAATTTTCATTCAACTTAGGTGAAACAACATTATCAAAACTAAATTTCCCGTTAATTAGATTAAAATTGTCAACAAAAAAATTAAATGGTCTGGAAGGAGTCGTATCGGTTGTATCTCCACTTAAGGCATCAATTATAAATTGTAAATTAAGCTCTCCGAATTTATTTTGCTTTAAAAAACACTGCGGTTGAATTAACGTAACGTTTTGAGCTGCAATATTTTTTTTTGTGAAATCCAAATTGCTCAAATGAACCTCTAAATGACGAATAAAAAATAAAGTATCTTTTTGCCGATCTTCTACATATACATCATGAAGTACTACTGTTTTAAACAGTGAAAAATCTACCGCTCCAATTTCAATCTTTGCATTTACTTTTTCCGAAATTTTGTTTGCAATAAAACGAGTTATAAGAGTTTGTACCGGTGGACTTTTGAACACAATAAAGGCAATCAGCATAATTTTGCCGAGAATTGCAAGTATATATATCGGTATATGCCTTTTTTTCCTAATTTTGCACGAATTTTACGCAAAAGTACTAAATTTGAAAGATATAATAAACATTCTTGGAATAGAATCGTCTTGCGATGACACCTCCATTGCTGTAATACAAAACCAAACCTTATTAAGCAGCATAATAGCGAGTCAGGATGTTCATGTAAAATATGGTGGAGTGGTACCGGAACTTGCCTCTCGCGCACATCAATCGAACATTATTCCCGTTTTACACGAAACACTTATAAAAGCTGACATTAAGCTAAACGACATAGATGCTATTGCTTATACCCGTGGTCCCGGATTGCTTGGATCGCTTTTGGTGGGAACTTCTTTTGCAAAAGGATTATCAATTGGAATTCAAAAACCTTTGATAGAAGTAAATCACTTACAAGGGCATGTTTTATCGCATTTTATTGCTGAAAAGGATGAAAACAAAGAATTTCCGGAATTTCCACATTTATGTCTCTTAATTTCAGGAGGGCATACACAAATCATAAAAGTCTCCAGTCCTTATCAATTCGAAATACTTGGTACAACAATAGACGATGCTGCCGGAGAAGCATTTGACAAAGCAGCAAAAGTTATGGGGCTTGAATATCCCGGTGGCCCTGTAATTGACAAATTAGCTCAACAAGGCGATGCACATAAATTTAAATTCGCAAAACCCAAGATTAAAGGATTAAATTTTAGCTTTAGTGGTCTTAAAACATCTTTTCTATATTTTATAAGAGACCAAATAAAAGTCAATCCTAACTTTATTCAAGAGAACATTAACGATCTCTGTGCCTCCTATCAGCGAACCATAACCGAGATGTTAATCGAAAAAATGATTATGGCAGTTGAGCAATATAACATACAAACCATTACACTGGGAGGCGGAGTTTCTGCCAATTCTGAAATAAGGAAAGCCTTTACAGCACTTCAAAACAAAGGCATTAAAACTTTTTTGCCAAAATTAAAATTTACAACTGACAATGCCGCAATGATTGCTATAGTTGGATATTATAAATATTTAAACAACGACTTTTCGAGTTTAGCATCCCCCCCATTAGCACGTTTTTCGATTTAATCCATCTCTCTTTTATCGAATTTTAAACCATGTTGTTCCGCCAATTTTAATAAATAATCCATCGCCGCTTTTCGGTCATTTGGTATAATTCCATCTAAAATTGCATCTTTTATTTGACTCTTAATATCGCCAACCAATTTGCATGGCTGAAGGTTAAACCATTTCATAATTTCTTCTCCACTTATGGGAGGCTGAAAATTACGAATTTTATCGCGTTCCTCGAGTTCTATCATTTTTTTACGAACCAGTTTGAAATTCGCAATATATTGTCGTACTTTTTTTTCGTTTTTTGATGTTACATCCGCTTCTGCCAAAAGCATTAAATCTTCCAAATCTTCGCCTGCATCAAATATTAACCGCCGAACTGCCGAATCGGTTACTTCTTCGCTAACTAAGGCAATCGGTCTCAAATGTAAATTGATGAGCTTTATTACATAGGGTAATGTTTCTTGCAAAGGCATGTGCATTCGTTTAAATATTTTTCGCGAAATATGACCACCTACAACTTCGTGGCCATGAAAAGACCACCCATTTTTTGGTGAAAACTTTTTTGTAGCAGGTTTCCCAATATCGTGAAGCAATGCTGCCCATAACAGCCATAATTTATCTGTTTTTTCCCTCAGTTGATCAACGACTTGAAGTGTATGATAAAAATTGTCTTTATGTCCCAACCCCTCATTTTTTTCAACTCCTTTTAATTCCGACAACTCCGGCAATATTATTGCCAACAACCCTGTTTCGTCGAGCAATAAAAATCCGACAGAGGGTTTTGGCGACAACAATATTTTATTCAACTCATCTACTATACGTTCTTTTGATATAATCTCAATTCTATGCGCATTCTGCTTAATACCGTTTAACGTTTTTTCGTCGATTTGAAATTGTAACTGGGCAGAAAAACGAATCGCCCTCATCATTCGCAAGGGATCGTCAGAAAAGGTTATCTCAGGTGGAGCCGGTGTTTTTATAATTTTATTTTTCAAATCGGTTAAACCATCATAAATGTCGATAACTTCTCCATAGTTATCAACAACTAATGAAGCTGCTAACGCATTAATAGTAAAATCGCGTCTATAAATATCATCTTCTAAGCTACCCTGTTCTACTATCGGTTTGCGTGATTCGTGTCGGTAACTTTCTTTTCTGGCCCCAACAAATTCTATTTCGTAGTTATTGTATTTTATTTGTGCTGTTCCAAAAGTTTTAAAAACCACCACTTTGCTATTATTTAACACTTTGGCTACATTTTCTGCCAACGCTACCCCATCTCCAATTACCAGAATATCAATATCTTTCGACTTTCGATTTAATAATAAGTCGCGAACATACCCTCCCACAACATATGCTTCTATTTGATGTATATGTGCTACCTGAGCAATAACGGTCAGTATTTTATCGTTTAGATTTAACCTCATTTAGGTTACAAATGTACAATGAATGTTAAAAAAAATGAAATATTTGTTAATTTTTACATATATATACATATTTGCATATGTTCATTAAAAGAAATGCTTTATCTTTGTAAAAAATTAAAAAAACAAATTATTATGCTAAAACATTTAACCACCCAGGAATTTAAAGAAAAAGTATTTAATTACGAACAAAATCAAGAATGGAAATTCGAAGGCGACAAACCTTGTTTAATTGATTTCTATGCCGATTGGTGTTCACCATGTAAAATGGTAGCCCCAATATTAGAAGAATTGGCAAAAGAATACGAAGGCAAGCTAGATATCTATAAAATAGATACCGAAGCAGAACAAGAATTAGCTGCTGTTTTTGGCATCCGCAGTATTCCATCTTTACTATTCGTGCCAAAAGAAGGACAACCACAAATGGCAATGGGTGCTTTACCAAAAGAAACCTTTATTAAAGCTATTGACGAAGTATTAGGCGTTAAACCTCCCATTATTGTAAAGTAATATGAAAAAAGTATTTATTATTTTATTTGCTGCAATAATTAGCAACAGTTTAAACGCTCAGCGTTTATTATCTGAAAACAAAACTACGGTTAATGGAAATATTGAATATTTAACTGCTGCTACATTTAAACAAAAGGTATTTGATTATTCTAAATCAAAAACCTGGAGTTATAAAGGAAAAATTCCTTGTATCATCGATTTTTATGCAGACTGGTGTCGCCCCTGTAAAATGATTGCTCCATATTTAGAAGAACTTAGCAATGATTATAAAGGGAAAATCTATGTTTATAAAGTAAATACCGATAAAGAACAAGAATTAGCTCAAGCATTCGGAATACAAAGCATTCCGGCCGTATTATTTGTTCCAATGAGCGGTGAACCTCAGATGATGATAGGCGCTCATCCAAAAACCGAATACGAAAAACAGGTAAATACCTTTTTAAAAGTAAAAAAATAATTTCTCATACTAGTTTAAACATTTGTTTATTAGAGGCTGTCTCATAAGGGCAGCCTTTTTATTTTGTTGATAATCAATGACATGTT